>VBOZ01000033.1:76039-147575 GCA_005893305.1 Candidatus Eisenbacteria bacterium
GGATAGATCTGACCGTAGCTCTCGCTCCAGAAATATTCCGCGTCGGACGCCAGCTGCTTCCGGATCTCGTATCCCGACATCGGCGCCATGCGAAGGAGCCCGAGGATCGCGTAGGGCGTGGATCGGTGTCCCGGCATTGCCTCGGGAGTATATATCTTTCAGATATATAGCCCGCGCGCCGCGCCCCCTGGGTCGCCCACTGCCCTCCGGCGAACCCGCTGCCCGCCAGCACGTTAGGGCATCCCCTTTGTTTCGTTGACGCGGCGCTCGATCGCCACCTATCGTTCCGCATGCCCTCCGCCAACCCATTGTCCTCTCCCATCGAGTGCACGGATGATCCCGCCCGCGTGGACCTCGCACAGCTCCTCGATCTCTACCGGATCACGTGGTTGGCGCAGGATCGAACGAGAGACCAGGTCCGCCGGGCGCTCGAGCATTCGCGCCCGGTGATCTCGGCCTGGGAGGGGAAGCGGATGGTCGGGTTCGCCCGCGTGATCTCCGATCTGACCTACCGCGCCACGATCTGGGACGTGATCGTCCTGCCGTCGCACCAGGGCAGGGGCATCGGAAAGCTCATGATGCATCGAGTGCTCGAGCACCCGGATTTGCGGACGGTGACCAATTTCGTCCTGCTCACCAAGGACCGGCACGCATTTTACGAGCGGCTGGGCTTTCGGAAGGAACGGGACATGGCGATGACATTCCGGCGTTAGCGCCCGGGAGCGGGACTAGAAATCCCCGCGGACCTCTAGACGGAAGGAGAAGAACGGAATGGAAAGCTTGAAGACGGCCAAGGATGTGGTGAAGTTCTGTGAGGAGCGCGGTGTCGAGATGATCCACATGTGGTTCGTCGATATCCTGGGCCAGCTCAAGGCGGTCGCGATCACACTCCGCGAGCTGAGCGTGGCGCTTGCCGAGGGGATCGGCATCGACGGCTCCTCGGTGGAAGGGTTCGCCCGAATCTATGAGAGCGACCTCGTCGCCATGCCCGACATCTCGACGTTCCAGCTCCTTCCGTGGAAGGTGAACGGCGAGAATGTCGGCCGGGTCATCTGCGACGTCCACAACCCCGACGGCTCCCCGTACCTGGGCGACACCCGGGGCGTCCTCAAGCGGATGGCGAAGAAGCTCGAGAAGGAAGGCTATACCGCCTACATGGGGCCCGAGCTCGAATACTTCTACTTCAAGAGCCTTAAAGAACGCACGCTCCTCGACGCCGCGGGATACTTCGACCAGGTCCCGGACGATCTCGGCACGGAGCTCCGCTCGCGGACAGTCGAGGCGCTCCAAGCGATGGAGATCTCCGTGGAGGCCTCCCATCACGAGGTGGCGCACAGCCAACACGAGATCGACCTCCGCTACTCGGAAGCGCTCAAGATGGCCGACCAGACCATCACCTATCGCTACGTCGTGAAGGAGATCGCCCGTCAGGGCGGCTACTACGCCACCTTCATGCCGAAGCCCATCTTCGGCCAGAACGGGAGCGGGATGCACGTCCACCAGTCGCTCTTCAAGGCCGGCAAGAACGTCTTCTTCGACGCGAAGGACAAGCATCACCTTTCCAAGAACGGCCGCGCGTACCTTGCGGGACTCCTGACGCACATGCGCGAGATCACGTCGATCACGAATCAGTGGGTGAATTCATACAAGCGCCTGGTGCCGGGGTTCGAGGCGCCGGTCTACATCGCGTGGGGCCAGCGGAACCGCTCCGCCCTCGTGCGGGTTCCCATGTACAAGCCGGGCAAGGAGAAGGCGACGCGGATCGAGCTCCGCTGCCCGGATCCCGCCTGTAACCCGTATCTGGCGTTCTCGGTGTGTCTTGCGGCCGGCCTGAAGGGGATCGACGCCGGCTACACGTTGAGGCCCCCTACCGAGGACGACATCTACGAGATGGACGCGCACGAGCGCAAGCAGTTGGACATTGAGAGCCTACCCGGTAGTCTCATCGAGGCGGTGGAGTTGACGAGCAAGTCGAAGCTCGTCAAAGAGACGCTTGGGGATCACGTCTATACGAAGTTTCTCGAGAATGAGCTCAATGAGTACTACCCGATTCTCTAGAGCCCTCGTTTCAGCGCTCGCGGTCGCGCTCACCCTGTCCGCCGGCTGTGGCAAGGGCGGACAGGGGGGCCACGCCGCAGGGGGCCGTGCCGCTATAGGCACGGAGGCGCCGGAATTCGCGCTTCCGGATCTCGACGGGAAGGTCGTGAAAACCAGCGACCTGCGGGGCAAGGTCGTGATTCTCGATTTCTGGGCCACCTGGTGCCCGCCCTGCCGCCAAGAGGTACCGCACTTCGTCGCGCTTCAATCGAAATACCGCGACCAAGGGCTCGAGATCGTCGGGCTCTCACTCGACAAGAGCGGCGCGTCGGTGGTCAAGCCGTTCGCGGAGGAATACAACGTCAACTACAGGATGTTGCTCGCGAACGACGAGACGGCGTCGAGCTACGGCGGCATCACCGGCATCCCGACCACGTTCGTGCTCGACAAGAACGGCAAGGTCGTGAAGCGCTTCATGGGCTACACGGACCCCGAGGTCTTCGAGGAGACGATCAAGCCCCTCCTCACGGCCGGCTAGAGCCGTCCGCGCGGCCCGGGTCCTCGCCATGTTCGACGCACAGCTCAATCAGGTTTCTCTCGTCGCGGCGTTCCTGGCTGGCGTGGTTTCCTTCGTCTCGCCGTGCGTTCTCCCGCTGGTCCCGTCCTACGTCACCTTCATCACGGGGCTCTCGTTCGATGAGCTGACGGCCGCGGACCAGGGGCCCCGCGTCCGCCGGCTCACCCTGATCCACTCGCTCGCCTTCATCCTGGGCTTCTCGATGGTGTTCATCGCGCTGGGGGCGACCGCTACCGCGGCCGGGCAGTTCCTCCGCGAGCATCAAGACACGCTCCGCATCGCCGGCGGGATCCTGATCGTCTTCTTTGGAATTTACCTGACCGGGATCATCCAGATCCCGTTCCTCTCGCGCGAGCGGAAGGTCCACTTGAGCGGGAAGCCTCTCGGCGTCCTCGGCTCGATCCTCGTCGGGATCACGTTCGCCGCGGGATGGACCCCGTGCATCGGCCCGATTCTCGCGTCGATCCTCCTCTATGCGAGCACGGCCAAGACCGTGGGGACCGGAATTCTCCTGCTCAGCGTCTACTCGCTGGGGCTGGGCGTTCCGTTCCTGCTCGCCTCCCTCGGAATGAACTCGTTTTTGGCCGCATCCAGCCGCCTCCGTCGTTCACTTCGCACGATCGAGGTCGTGAGCGGTGCAATTTTAATTGTCTTTGGACTCGCCCTCGTCACAAACCTCTTCTCGAACTTCGTGGCCTTCCTCGCCCGCTTTCTTCCCGCGCTCGGCTGACGCTCAGCTCTAAACATTCGCTTCAAAAAACCGATAGCTACCTCATCGGGGGGACCTGGGGGGGCTCCCTTCGATCGACAACGAAGGAACGTCCCACATCTCCCTGCGGCGGGCTCAAGCCCCGACGCACGACTGAGGCAATGGCGACAAAAACGCGGGCAACCAACCGTCCAACCGTCGCACACGCCGCCGAAACCCTTCCGGGCGCTCTCGCGCTCCTGAACGGATTGGACCAGGTCGCGCGGTCCCTCGTTCCCTTCGAAGCGGGCGGCACCTCGCTCGCCCAAGTCGTTGAGGGAGCGCGCCGGCTCCTGAATCCGGACGGCGTCGCGATCCTGATCCGAGACAAAGACGGGGAATACACATTCATGGCGGCCGAAGGGGTGCTCGCCGAGTGGAGGCAATTCGTCCTCGCGGGGAGCGGCGTCGAGCTGCTCGACGAGTTCCTGAAGCGCGACACCGTCACGCTCTTCCAGCGGAAGCAGCGGACCGCGTGGGCGCGTGAATTCTTGTTCGCGGCCGGGATGAACTGGGGGGCGCTCGCCCCGATTCGCGGACAGGGCGAGATGATCGGCGCCCTGCTCGTGAACCACTCGGCGGCGTTGCCGTTCCATGCCGAGCACGTCGCCGCGTTCCGGGGGCTCGCCACGCTGGCCGGGGTCGCGGCGCGCGAGGACAGCCACCGGGCGCACCTGGAAGAGCTTTTCATGAGCGTCATCGTCTCGCTCACGATGGCGCTGGAAGCGAAGGATTCGGCGACCGAGGGCCACTCGGTCCGGGTGGCCGCCTACTCCGAGGCGATCGGCAAGGAGCTGGGCCTGGGCGCGAAGGCGCTCGACGTCATCCACCGGGCCTGCCTCGTCCACGACATCGGGAAGATCGCGGTCGACGAGAACATCCTCTCGAAGCGCGACCGGCTGAACACGATGGAGCGGGAGAAGATGGACATGCATCCGCTGATCGGGGAGAGCATCCTGAGCCCCATCGAGATGCTCCGGCCGCTTCTCCCCGGCGTTCGGTCGCACCACGAACACTACGACGGGTCAGGCTATCCGGACGGGCTGGCCGGCGACGCGATTCCGATCGAGGCGCGCATCATGGCGGTCGCGGACGCGTTCGACGCGATGACCTCGAACCGGCCCTATCGGCAGGCCCTCCCCGAGGAGGAAGCGCTGGTCGAGCTGCGGCGGAACGCGGGAACCCACTTCGACCCGAAGGTCGTCGCCGCGTTCGAGCAGATCTACCCCGCCGTGAAGCGGACGCTCGAGCACATGCGGCCCCGCGCGGAGCGCGTCAGCGAGCGGGGGTGAGGCGGGCCTTGCGGAGAATGACCGTGGTGCCGTGGTCGGGGCGGGTGCGGAACGTGACCTCGTCCATGAGGGACCGCATCAGGTAGAGCCCGCGGCCGTGCGGATTCAAGAGGTGCGATTCGTCGGTCGGATTCGCCACCTTCCTCGGATCGAACCCCTCCCCGAAATCATCCACCTGAACGATGATGTCGCTGGGATGCACCGTGAAGTCGAAGGTGACCGACTTGTCGTCGGCAAAGACGTTGCCGTGCTGGATGGCGTTCGTGCCGGCCTCGATCACGGCGATCATGAGGGCGTTCTCGGCCTCGTCGCCCAATTCGTACTGCTGGGCGAGCCCCGCGATCAGGGCATGGACCATGGAGAGCTGTTCGAGACGGCTTCCGATCGTGAGGCGGATGGTGTCGCCCGAATCGCCGGATGAGTTCATGGGGGCGGCGCCCATGTCAATACTGTAACAGAACGGCGCGGCGCGCGGGCATCGGTTTGGGGCGCCTGGTCAGGTCTCCGGCCGGATGCGGCGCGCGGGCACTCACGAATTCGCCTTCAGGGCGACCAACGTGATGTCGTCCATCTGGTCCGCGCCGTCGCTGAACCGCGTCACCTCATCCGCGATGGCGCGGATGATCTCGTCGGCGGTCAGGCGCTCGGGCAGCCGCTCCACCAGCTCTAAGAGCCGCCCCTCCCCGAAGTCCTCGCCCAGGCGATTCCGCGCGTCGGTGATCCCGTCCGTATACATGATGAGCGCGTCCCCCGGGAGAAGCGTCGTTCGCGTCTGGGCATACTGGACGCCCGGCTGAACCCCCAAGGGGATTCCCCCTTCATCGAGCGACCTGCAAATTCCGTTCGCCGAGCGGAGGATGGGGTAGTTGTGGCCCGCGTTCGAGAGGGAGACTCCGAGCCCGTCGGCTTCCACCTCCGCCAGGATGCACGTCGCGAACCGGTCGTCCGTCGTGGCGTCGTGCACGAGGCGGTTCAGGCGCCCCATCAGCTCGCCGACCGGCTTCCGGTCCAGCGCGGAGGTGCGGATCGCGGCCTGGACCATCGACGCGAGGAGCGCCGCGGGGACCCCTTTGCCGGCCACGTCGGCGATCGCGACCAGGTAATCCCCCCGTCCCAGATCGACCGTGTCGTAGTAGTCGCCCCCCACCGCCTTGCTCGGCGCGTTGAGGCCGGCCAGCGTGAAGCCCGGGGACAGCGGAAGGCTGCTCGGGAGAAACTGCCGCTGGATTCGCCGCGCGACCGCGAGCTCTTCCTCGAGGATCTTCTTCTCCAGGCTGTCCCGATAGAGGAACGTGGTCGTGACCGCGACGCTCGTCTGGTTCGTCAAGGTCGCGAGGAGCGAGGTCTCGGCGGCCGTGTAGCGCGTCTCCGTGATCTTCCGGCCCAGGGCCACGAGCCCGAGGAAATTTCCTCCGTACCGAAGCGGAAGGATCAGATACGGCTCGGTCTCGAAGAGCGGCGCCAAGGGACCTTGAAGCGCGCGATCCTCGGCTAGGGAACGGGCCTCCTTGCCGCGGAGCAGGTCCGTATCGTCGAGAAGCCTCAAGAGCGCCTCACGCGGGATCGCGCCGATCGCCTCCAGATCCACCCGGCCCCCAAAGCCCCAGGCCGAGTGCTGCCTCCGGTCGGGCGCGACCAGGAGCACGGTCGTGCGCGCGGGCAACCCCTCGCGGAGAGCGTTCAGGAGCTTTTCGGCCAGGGTGTCCAGGTCGAGCACCGTGAGCATCTCGCCGCTCATCCTCCGGACGATCGTCCGAAAGTCGCCCTTGTCGCGCAGGAAGTAGCGATCGAGCGCCTCCTCCAGCCAGGAGAAGAGCGGCTGGAACAGGACCAGCGCGAGCATGAGGAACGCCGTTTGAAAGATCGTGGTGTCGACGCCCGCGACCGTCTCGATCAGCGCGTCGAGGCGGCGGACGATGAGCATGTACACGCTCAGAAGAAAGGCGAGGGTGACGGAGTAGAGAATCGATTTTCGCGCGATCAGGTTCGCGTCGAGGAAGCGGTAGCGCACCATCGAGTAGGCGATCGCGACGGATCCCACGACGAGCGCCACCACGATCAGGGTCGAGCGCACGACGGGGGGCCAGAACGTGTTGAAGAGCGCGGGGATCGGCACCGCGACGGCGTAGAGTCCGGCGCACGCGGAGAGCCCGTAGAAGATCGTGCGGACCTGCGCCCGGATTCTCGGGTTCTCGCTCCGGCGCCAGCTGTTCCAGAGAATGGTGAGCGCCGCCGCGATGTAGGCCAGGTTCACCAGCGAGAAGAGGATCTGGTGGAACCGGAAGATCAGCTCGAACGGGAGCCGGCCGTACTCGATCGCCTTGGCTCCGGCGGGATTCTGCGCGAGCTTCGCGGCAACCTGCCCCCAGAGCGCCCCCTGTCCCTGGAGGATCATGAGAATCAGGTGGAACAGGTGCGGGGCGAAAATCCAGAGCGACGCGAACGGGATCCGCCGGAAGAGCCGGTTCTCCTTGGGGAAGACGCACGCGAAAAAGAGGAGCGAGGGGAAGAAGAACTCCCAGATGTAATTGAACGAGCGGAGAATGTCGTTCGACCCGGCCTTGTTCGGTCCCATGCTGTTCAGCACGATCCCGATCGCGCCGAGCACCGAGCCGACCCCGCCCGAGAAGAGCATCAGCGCCGTGGCGCGATTGGCCCGCTCGCGCGGCGCCTCGCGGAGGATGATGATTCCCAGGAATAGGACCAGGGCGCCGACCACGAGGTAGGCCAGTGCGATCGGCGCGTTGCCTAAGGCGCCCACGTTCATGGGACAGCTTCAAGCTCCGAGGGAAGTACCGAGCCCGGGATCAGGAGGAGCGGCCGGCCCGGCTGGTCCAGGATCGCCTGCAGTACCCGCGCCTCGTAGCTAAGACCCGGGGCGCTGAGCGGCAAGGTGCCGGCGGCGGCGTTCGCCCTAGCCGCGGGGCCGAGTACGCCTCTCAGGAACATCGGGAGCCGGAAGAGCGGCGCCTTCGGGTACTCGACGACTTGCACGTTCCGCTTCTCCGGAATTCCCGCCGCGCGCTTCGCGGCCTCGATCGTCTCATCGAGCGTGGCGACGCGATCCACCAGGCGATTCTCGACCGCCGGGCGCCCCAGGTAGATCCGCCCCTCGCCGAGCTCGCGCACGCGCGCGACGTCGAGCCTCCGCGCGGACGCCACCTTCTGGGTGAAATCGTCATAGAGCTCCGCGAACGAGCGCTCGATCTGCTTTCGCTCGGCCGCGTCGAGGTTTCGCTCCGGGAGGGTCGCGCCGAGAATCGGGAGCCGGATGCCGCCCAGGAGGTCCGCGCTCTTTCCGACTTGGACGCGATCCGATGAGAAGCCGGTTTTCTCTCCAAAGCCCTCGTTCCAGGCCCAGCCGCCGATCACCCCGATCGAGCCGGTGACGGTGAACGGCGTGGTGGTGATCGTATCGGCGTCCATGCTGATCCAGTAGCCGCCGCTCCCGGCCACGCGGCCCTGGCTGACAAAGACCGGTTTCCTCGCCGCCTTGAGCGCGCGAATCTCCCCCGCGACGAGATCGGACGCGAGAGGATCGCCGCCGGGGGAATCGGCGCGCATGACCACGGCCTTCACGTCGCGGTTCTCGCGGAGCTGCCGGATCGCCTTGGAGCTCGCGCGCGCCTTGATGCCGTCGTCCATGGCGCACTCGCCGATCGCATAGACGAGCGCGAGCGTGGGCTTGGGCCCCCACTCCTCGTCGGGGCGCCACCTGCGCTCCAGAAGGGTCGGGTAGGAGGCGAGCCTGGCCCGCCGCCCGCCCACCATCTTCACGACCGCCTTCACGCTGTCCGCGCGGCCCAGCGCATCCACCCACTTGAGCTCGAGGAGGCGGCTCGCATAGAGAAACGGCTCCTCGTTCACGACCCGATCGAAGTCCTCGCGCGTGGCGCGCCCCGATTGGGCGACCCCGTTCGCGAGCTCGGCATAGGCGTCGTCGGCTACCGCTTGGAGCTGCTCTCGATCCGCCGCGGACATGTTGTCGCGGGAGAACGCCTCCAGCGCCGACTTGTATTTGTAGAAGCGCCATTCGTCGAAACCCACTCCCAGCTTGGCGAGTAGTCCCTTCATGTAGGTGCGGGAGATCTGGATTCCCGGCATCAGGAGGGATCCGCGCGGATCCATCACCAGACGGTCCGCGACCGAGGCCAGGTAGAGCTTCCCGAGGTTCAGATTGTCGGCGTAGACGATCACCTTCTTTCCACGCTGCTTGAGGGCGAGAAGTTTCTCCCGGATTTCCCAGAGCATGGCCGGGTTCGCCTCGAGGCCGGAGAGATTGAGGACGACGCCCCCGACCGTCGGGTCGTCGATCGCGAACTCGATCCGCTCGGTCAAGCCGCGGAGGGAGATCGTGCCGGGGTCCCAGTAGCGGTACGCCTGGTAGGCCACCCGGCCCTTGAGATCAATCTCCACGAAGCGCCGCTTGCTATTTCGCTTCCCGTCGAGGTCGAAACCCTTGATGGGCGGATTCAGCCGGATCGCGTAGCGCGTCGCGCCGAGGTTCGCGTCCTTGTCGAAGTGGGGCGTGGCCCGGAACCCGGCCCGATCGAGCACGACGCCTACGGTCACCTGGAATCGATCCTGGTCGCCGTATCGAATGGCCGCCTGGAGGCCGGGAATCGGGCGCACCTCGATCCCGCCCGCGAGCGGCCCGTCGTCCCACCGCTCGCCGCGGCTCAGCGAATAGTCGCCGAAGATCGTGATCCTCGCGTCGCTGAGGGGACGAATTCCGACGTCGACCCCGGCGTCGTGATCGCCGCCCTGAAGCGCGATCCGCCCCGTGGTGCCGAAGGAGAGCCATCGTGTGGGGCGCGCGATATCGCCGGCCGCGAAGTAGTTCTGCCGCGCGAACGCGCCCTTGCCGGGACCCGAGAACCCGAGGGCCATGCCCTCGAAATGCCTGCCCGATCCGCTCCCGAATCCGATCTGATAGTCGGTCACGTTCCGCGCGCCGCCGGGGAATTGCCGGTCGTGGCGCCGGAGCGTGAAGCCGAGTCCCGCTCCCGCGGTGACGCCCCACTGGTCCATGTGATTCGGCCGGACGTTTTCATCCGACCAGAAGAAGGAAAGCTCCGGCTTCTCGAGGACTCCCCACTGCGCCGGGTTGAACATCGCCCCGATCGCGCCGTCGTCGGTCGAGGGAGAAGTCGAGAGAACGTCGGACTCCTCCGCGTAGGGGGCGAGCCCCTCCCAGGCGGCAGCGCGACCGGTGGTGGCGAGGAATAGGATCGCCGTGGCGACGACGGCGCGGGCGAACGCTGAGCGTGGTCTCATCATTCCACCATGTCCTGTGCCTTTCCTGCCGAGTGCTTGACTCCCGGCTTGGCCCGCTTCGCGTAGATCGCGCTCGCCCCGAACAACACGAGCATGACGGTGATCGAGAGCCACCGCGGAATCTCCCAGCCGATGACGTGAATGCCGTGGAGGTACTCGATCAGGAGCTTGACGCCGACCCACGCGACGATGACGTAGGCGCCGTCGACGATCGACGGGAACGATCGGACGATCCCAAGGAGCTGTCCGATCAGGACGCGCATCGCGATGATCCCGAGAACGCCGCCGCTGATGATGACCCATATCTTGCGCGACATCGCGATCGCGACGAGGATCGAATCGATCGCGAAGACGATGTCGGTCAGCTCGACCCGCACGACCGTGCTCCAGAACGCGGTGAGGCCGAGAATCGTCGCGATCGCCTTCGGCGTTCCCCGTTTCGATTCGTCGGGATGGTGCCAGAAATGCCTCGCCGGCAGATAGAGCAGGTAGGCCGCGCCCACCAGCTTCACCCACTCCCAATGGATGATGTAAACGGCGAACAACGTTGCCACGATCCGGAAGCCAACCGCCCCCACGATCCCGTACCGGAGCGCCCGCTTCTGCTTCTCGACCGGGAGCGGGAGGACGAGGACCGCCAGGACCAGGGCGTTGTCGGCGCTCAGCGCGGCCTCGAGGAGGACAAGGAGGCCGATCGTGAGGAAATCGGTGGGCTCGACGTTGAAATGCATGGAGAGGGGACTCTACCCCAAACCGTAGAGGTCCGGCGACCCTGGTGCTAGGGTTTGGCGACCCCGCTGCTAGGGCTTGGCGCCGTTCGGTGCCGCTAGGACTTACGACTGCCGATGGCGCCGAGCGCGGCGGGGATGTACATCAGCTCGACGTACTCTTTCATCATTCGCCGGCCCGAAAAGGCGGGCGTGACGGTCCGGATCGCCTGCCGTACCACCTCGAGCCATCCGCGCGGGATGTCGCCGGAATCTCGATCGTAGTAGAGCGGCACGATCGTCTCCTCGATCAGCCTGTATAGCTCGGCGGCATCGCGGGCGTCGGCATCCGGCGCCTCGGCGTCGCCGCCGAAAGCCCAGCCGTTCGCGCGTCCCGCGGCCTCTGCCCACCAGCCATCCAAGATGCTCACGCTGGGAACGCCGTTGATTCCCGCCTTCATCCCGCTTGTCCCGGATGCCTCCTGCGGGGCGCGCGGATTATTGAGCCAGAGATCGACGCCCTGCGTGAGCCAATGCGCAGCGTGCATGTCGTAGTCCTCGAGGAACGCCACGCGGCCGGCCGCGGCCGGATCGCGCGCGGCCCGATAGACCGATTGAAGAATCTCCTTCCCCTGCTCGTCGGCCGGGTGCGCCTTCCCGGCGAAGATGATCTGGACCGGCCTCCGCTCATTCGTGAGGATCGCGTGGAGCCTGGCGGGATCGCGGAGGATCAAGCCCGCGCGCTTGTACGTGGCGAAGCGCCGGGCGAAGCCGATCGTCAGCGCCCCGGGATCGAGGAGCGACCCGAGCGCGACGGCCTGACCGGGATCGGCGTGGCTCGCGGCCCATCGTTGGCGGACTCGATCGCGCAGGAAGCGAAAAAGGCCGGCCTTGAGCCTCCGCCTGACCTCCCAGAGCGCCTCGTCCGGGATCGCCGACACGCGCTCCCATAGGGCCGGATCGTCGTGCCGCTCGATCCAGTCCTCGGCAACGTGGCGCTTGTGGAGGCGATCGATGTCGCCCGCGATCCAGGTCGGCACGTGCACGCCGTTGGTGATCGACGCGATCGGTACCTGATCCACGGGGAGCCCCGGCCAGAGGTCCTGCCACATCGCGCGCGCGACCTCGCCGTGCTTCCGGCTCACCGCGTTCACGCGCCCGCTCAGCCGGAGCGCGAGTGCGGTCATGTTGAACGCGGGACCCCACGCCGCCGGGTGGGTGGCCATGCTGTAGAGCCGCTCGCGGTATGCGTCGATGACGGCGCCGTATTCTCCGAGGCGCGAGACGTAGTTCTCGACGAGCGGGAAGGGGAAGGCGTCGTTGCCCGCGGGAACGGGCGTGTGCGTCGTGAAGATCGTGGTGGCGCGCACCTCCTCCACAGCGCGGTCGAAGTCGACCCCGGCGCGGAGCCGCTCGCGGAGTCGCTCCACCATCATGAGCGCCGTGTGGCCTTCGTTCCCGTGCCAGACCGTGGGTTTCACGCCGAGCGCGCGCAGCATCCGCACTCCGCCGACGCCGAGCACGATCTCTTGAAGGAATCGCGCGTTTTGGTCCCCACCGTAAAGCCGCCCGGTCAGCTCCCGATCCCAGGGTGCGTTGCCGTCGAGGTCGGTGTCGAGCAGGTAGAGGACGCTCCTACCGATCAGGACCTTCCACGCCGCCACCTGAAGCATGCGGTCGGGCAGCGTCAGGCTGACCCGGATCGGCTTGCCGTCGGCGGTGGTCACGGGGGCGACGGGAACCTGTCCGCGATCGATTTGCTCGTAGACCTCCTCCTGCCTGCCTTCCGGGTTCACGTACTGGCGGAAGTATCCCTGCGGGTACATGAAGCCGATTCCGACGAGGGGAATTCCGAGGTCGCTCGCCTCTTTGGTGATATCGCCGGCCAGGACACCAAGCCCGCCCGCATAGAGCGGGAGCGAGTTGTGGATGCCGTACTCCGCGGAGAAGAACGCGAGCGTGCATCCCGAGACCGCGGGGTGACGCTCGGCGCACCAGTTTTTGTCGCCGCGGATCGCTGCGTCGAACGCTTTCATCACCGTTTCGTAGCGGCGCAGGATCTCCGGGTCGGCCGCGGCGAGGACCAGGCGCTCGGCGGCGATCTCGTGGAGGAAGCGCACCGGGTTGTGCCGGGTCTCCCGCCAAAGCGTCTCGTCGAGCGCGCGAAAGAAGTCTCGCGCCTCGAGGTGCCAGGACCACCACAGGTTCTGGGCCAGCTCGGGGAGTCGTTCCAAGGCTGTCGGCATCGTTCGCATAGCGCGAAAGAGTGCCACAGAAGAGGGCCGCGGCGCTAGACTTCCGGCCCCTATGGTCCGAAACGCCGGCCTTCTCCTTCATCCCACCTCCTTGCCCGGCCCCTACGGCATCGGCGACATCGGCCCCCGGGCCATCCGATTCCTCGATTGGGCCGCCTCGGCCGGTTTGTCGGTGTGGCAGGTGCTGCCTTTAGGGCCCACCGGACTCGGAAATTCCCCCTACAGCGCGCTCTCGGTCTTCGCGGGGAGCCCGCTCCTGATCTCCCCCGAATGGTTGGTGGAGGAGGGGCTCCTGGACGCGGAGGCGCTGGAGGAGGTCCCCGAGTTTTTGGAAGGGCCGGTCGACTACGAGCGGGCCAGAATGTGGAAGGAGCGGATGCTTCGCGCGGCGTGGGAGAACGTGCGGCGCGGAGGCGATGCGGGGTCGCGCGCGGCGAGGGAGGATCTGAAGGGGTTTCTGGAGTCGCCCGGGAACGCCGCGTGGCTGGCGGATTGGACCCTCTATGCGGCGGTCAAGGATCGCCAGGAGGGCGGCCCCTGGACGGAATGGTATAAGCCGGTCGCCGGTCGAAAGCCTGCGGCGCTCGAGGCGGCGGAGCGAACGGTCACGGTCGAGCGGGAGTACCATGCGTTCGTCCAGTGGATCTTCGCGCGGCAGTGGAAGCGGCTTCGTGAAGCGGCGCGTGAGCGGGGGATCGAGATCTTAGGCGACATGCCGATCTACCCCGCGCTCGACTCCGCCGAGGTTTGGGCCAATCAGCGGCTGTTTACTTTAGGCGAGGACGGAATGCCCGAGGACGTGGCTGGCGTTCCCCCCGACTACTTCAGCGAGACGGGGCAGCTCTGGGGGAATCCTTTGTACCGGTGGGATCGGATGGAGGCGGAAGGGTTCAAGTGGTGGGTGGTAAGGGTGCGGGCCGCGCTGGCGATGTTTGATAGGGTGCGGATCGATCATTTTCGGGCGTTCGCGTCGTATTGGGCTATCCCTGCAGCGGCACAGACGGCAATGGAGGGGCGATGGGTTCGCGGCCCAGGGATGAAGCTGTTCGAGGCGCTCCGACGGGAACTGGGGGAGTTGAAGCTGGTGGCGGAGGACCTCGGCATTATCGACGAGCCTGTGCGGGATCTGCTCCGCGCGTCGGGATTTCCCGGAATGCGCGTGCTCCAGTTCGGGCTCACCGATCCGAGGAGCACGCACCATCCGAGGAATCACGTCGAGAACGCGATCGTCTACACCGGCACACACGACAACGACACGTCGCGGGGATGGTTCGAGGGACTCGATGAGAGCGAGCGGGCGCAGGTGCTGGGTACCGTGGGCGGCGACGGACGCGAGATCGAGTGGGACATGATCCGCGTCGCGCTGGATTCGCCCGCGCGGACGGCGATCATTCCCATGCAGGATGTGCTCGGCCTGGGAAGCGAGGCACGAATGAACATGCCGTCGGAGCCCGACGGGAATTGGGAGTGGAGGATGGCGGAGGGGGCGTTGACGACGGAGCGTGCGGCGCGGATGAGAGGGCTGGCGGAAGGGGCGGGGAGAGCCTTCAGCGTTACCTGACCCCCGGCTGCTTGATGTTTGAGCCCAACATGGCTAACGCGGACATGAAGTCGGCCCGGCGTGCGATAGTTTTCCAAGATTTTTCTTGACGAGTTTCGCTGGCCAAATCGCTGACTCTCCGCGTGTCCTCACCACCGCGTCACCAGGCCTCCTTGCATACCGCGAACAATCCGATCGAGCGCATTGGATCTCAAAAGACTCCCTGCCCTCCAACGTGTGCGCTGCGAGCCTCTGCGGCCGACGAAATGGCTCGTGATATAAGAGAAGCACCCCCATTGAAGCCTGGTTGTGATCCAGGCAACTTCAGAGGAGATGCCCCGTGAGCAGGTGTTCTCATGCGCCACTTCTCGTTGACCCATCTCAGCGATGCTGTTCTCATTCGCGATCTGGCTGCGCTTATCGCCCACGATCGCGTGACTACGGCCGCGATCCTCGCCCACATCGCCGAGGTCGATGCACGGCGGCTGTACGCCCCGACCGGCTATCCGTCCATGCATGCGTACTGTGTGGGGGAGCTGCGCTTGTCCGAGGACGCGGCCTCAAAGCGGATCCAGGCGGCCCGGATCGCTCGGCAGTTCCCGGCCCTGCTCGACGCGCTGGCTGACGGGCGGCTACACCTGACAGCTGTGTGCTTGTTGGCGCCCCATCTCACGGTGGAGAACGCTGAGAGCCTCATGGAGGCAGCGACCCGGCGGCGGAAGGCCGAGATCGAGGAACTGCTGGCCCGCCTCTTTCCGAAGCCGGGACTGCCGGCGATGGTGAGCGCGATCCCGGCGATGGTGGGTTCAATCCCGGCGATGATCCCGGAACATGCGCCAGCGCATGTAGGAGATGTCCTACATCAACATGCCCCGGGGCATGTTGAAGATGTGCGACCTGACTGTAAGGCAGCGCCCGAGAGCTTCCTCCTCAACCTCACGATCGGGAAGAGCACGCGCGACAAGCTCCGCTACGCCCAGGACCTGCTGAGCCATGCTGTTCCCTCGGGGGATGTCGCTCAGGTGCTCGACCGGGCGCTTGATGCCCTGATCGTTGAGCTCGAGAAACGAAAGCTGGGCGCCGGCACTCGCCTGCGGCCTAAGCTCGGACCCGCCAGCCCCTCGGGGCGTCGACTCCACACCCCACCGGTGGGTGAGCGCTCGGTCGTGACGTCGATGGTGGCACGCTCACGCCCGACTACCCGAAACCGCTACGTCCCGGCACGCGTCCGCCGTGCCGTTTGGGAGCGGGACGGGGGTCAATGCACCTTCGTCGGCGCATCAGGCCACCGCTGTGAATCGCGACGATTCCTGGAGTTCGACCATGTCGACCCGGTGGCGCGAGGGGGACGGGCAACCGTAGAGGGGATGCGGCTCCGGTGTCGGGCGCACAACCAGTACGAAGCGGAGCGCATGTTCGGTGCGGGGTTCATGAGCCACAAGCGTCAAGAGGCGCGACGCGCTGCGGCGGAATCACGGGCGCGGAACGTGGCGGAAGCACGGGCGCGGGTCTCCCACAACATGCCCCGGGGCATGTTGGAAGGGACCGATGTCAGGGAGCGCGCAGCGTTGGAGAAGGAGTGCGCTGCCCGGGAGCAGGTCCGCGACGTGTTGGCTGGATTACAAGACCTCGGATGCCGAGCCGACCAGGCACGTCGCGCAGCGGCGATCGCAGCGAACCTTCATGGCGCCACGCTGGAGGAGCGGATGCGAGCAGCCTTGACGTCTCTCGGCCGACGATGATCTACCGTCGCGCCCTCGCCTTCGCCGCGGCCTGCCAAGCATGTAGCACCAGCGCCACCGTGATCACCGCGTAGGCCACGAAGACACGGAAGTACTCGCCGATCTGCGCGTCGCCCGCCAGCGCCTTGCCCGCAAGGGGCGAAACCACGAATAACGTGTGAAATAGGATCGTACCCAGAAGCGCCTGCCCCACCGTCGCGCGCGAGACCGTCGCGCCCGACACCAAGAGTGCGGCGATCGCGAACATTCCGACCTGCTCGTGCGAGTTATAGGTGTTGAGCGTCCCGATGTTCTGCAAGAACAGCAACTGACCCCAGGATGCGAATACAGTCGACAGCACCGTCGCGATCACACGATTTCGCTCCACGGGAATCCCGGCGATCGCGGCCACGTGGGCATCCTGCCCCATCGCTCGGAGCTGCTGCCCGAGGCGCGTGCGCATGAAGAACAGCGTGAACGCGCAGAAGGCCGCCACCACCGCATAGGACACGACCGGGACGCGGAGCTGGCGCCCCTCGACGGGCAGATGCACGGCCACCAGGTCGTCGACCGCGTACTGGATCGTCGTGAGGTCGACCGTGTTCCGGAGGCCGTAGCCCTGGGGCAGAACCATCCCGGGATCGTGGAACGGGATGATCGAGCCGAGCGCGAACAGGAACAGGAGCTGATAGACCCCGTTCGCGAAATATCCCGCGATGAGACCGGAGACCATCTCCCGCCCCTTCGCCTTGTTGAACAACGCGCCGGTTGCGAGCCCGAACAAGATCGCGAGCGGCGTCGCGAGGAGCCACGCGGCCGCGAATCCCGCGATCCCCGGAATCTTCCAATGGGTCACGAGGATCGCCGCGGCCTGGCCCGCCATGGCGCCGATCACGATGCCGAAGTTGAGCCCCAGGCCCGCGAGGATCGGGATCAAGAGCGCGAGGACGAGGACCGAGTTTCGGCCGACACGGATCAGCATCTCGCCCAGGAGAAACGAGGGCGTGATCTTGGCGACCCAGATCCCCGCGATGCAGAGGGCGGCGAACAGGATCGGGACCGCGTGACGCAGGAGCGCGCGGCGCATCAGCTCTTTCCCACGCGCGTCAGGGCATAGAGGATCATCCCGTTCTGGATGATGAGCCGGGCGGTCTCGCTGATATCTCCTTCGATCACCTGGCTCGTGACAGGGAGCGCGATCGTGAGGATCGATTGGAAGAGGAGCGTCCCGATCACGACGTTTCCGATCGTGGCGCGCGTCACGGTCGCGCCGCCGATCAGGATGCAGGCGATTGCGGGGAAGGCCATCAAGAGCGGGGCGGTGTAGAGCTGCACGAAGCCGAACGACTGCGAGTAGACGACGATCCCGATCGCGCCGAGCACGGTCGTGAGGACCGAAGCCTGGATCCGCGTCCGTTGATCCGAGATTCCGGCGGCCAGCGCGAAGCGCGGATTCGAGCGGGCGGCGGCGATCGAGATCCCCATCTGTGTGCGGAAGAATAGCCAGACCAGGAAGCAGAGCCCGCCGAACACCAAGAGCGCGCCGGTGGGGATCGCGACGCCCGCCACGGAAAACGCGAGCCACCGGTCGAGAATCTTGTCGTAGATCCCGGTCAAGGCGAGCGTGGTGCGAAGTCCTTTTCCGCCGATCGCCCAGACCAACGTCGGATTCTTGAACGGCGCGAGCAGCCAGAAGATCGACATCCCCGAGACGATCGCGAAGCCGAGATAGGTCCCGACCATCATCTCCTGACCGCGCGTCCGGTTGAGGAGCCATCCGTAAGCGACGCCGGCCGGGATCGCGAGGACGAGCCCGATCCCGGTCGCGTAGGCGAGGCCGGCGACGCCCAGGACGCCCGCGTTCAGCGAGACGACGCAGCCGATCAAGCCGCAGATGATCCCGATGGGGAGCCCGAAATTGAGCCCGAGCCCGCCCTGAACCGCCGGCAGAAGCGCCAGGACGAGTATTCCATTCCGCGCGACGCGGGTGATCGAATCGGAGATCAGGGAGCGGAGATCCATGTGGGTGGCGACCGCGACCGCGAAGAGGGCGAGCAAAAATCCCGCGATGAGGAGGCGCGGGAGGCCGATTTCCTTGATCGTCGCGCGGATCTGCTCGTTCACGCCGCGGCCTTCACCGACGCCCAACGCCCGCGTTCACGCCGCGGCGGCCGTCTCGCCGGCCATCGCGAGGCCGAAGGCGGCGTCCGGAGCCCCGGGCGGGAGAATCGTCTCGATTCGGCCGCGATAGACGATCGCGATCCGGTCGCAGAGGGAGCGAAGCTCGGCCAGCTCCGAGGAGGTCATCACCACGGTCACGCCTTGGTCGCGGTTCAATCCCACCAAGATCTGCAGCACCCGCTCCTTCGCTCCCACGTCGATGCCGCGCGTCGGCTCGGAAACGAAGAGGAGCTTCGGCTCCAACGTCATCGCTCGCGCCAAGCAGACCTTCTGCTGGTTTCCCCCGGAGAGGCGCCGGACCTGCTGCGTCGGCCCCTGGGTTCGGATGTCCAAACGCTCGATCATGTCGAGCGCGTGGCGGCGAAGCGCCCCTTGATCCAGAGGGCGAAGCGCCGGAATCGGAAACCGCCGCAAAAAGCGGCCCTGCGCCTCCAGCGCGGCGAGCGCGATGTTGAGCTCCACGCTCTCCTCGCCCAGGAGCCCGACGCCGCGGCGATCCTCCGAGACGAACGCGAGACCTCGCTCGAGCGCCTTCCGAGGCTCGTTCAAAGGAAACGGCTCGCCATGCAGGAGGACTTCGCCCGAGGCGGGATAAAGACCCATGATCCCGTTCGCGATCCCGATCTTGCCCTGGCCCGCCAGGCCGCCGATCCCCAGAATCTCGCCCCGCTTCACGGTGAGCGAAACGTCGTGGACCGGCTCGCCCGGCATGTCGACCATCAGCTTCGTGATCGTGAGCGCGGCATCGCCCGCCGCGTCGAAGGCACGCCGCCCGGCCGCGGCGGCCGCGGGGCGCCCGACCATGAGCTCGGCGATCCGCACGACCGACGTCGTCTTCGGGTCGACCTGTCCGACGATCTCGCCGTCGCGCAGCACGGTGACACGGTCCGCGGCCGCGCGCACCTCGTCCAGCCGGTGGGTGATGAAGAGGACGGCCACGCCGCGCGCCGCGAAATCGCGCATCGCTTCGAGCAGACGGTCGGCCTCGGTCTCGGTCAAAACCGCCGTCGGCTCGTCGAAGATGAGGAGCTTGAGCCGCTCCTTGTCCATCTCGCGGGCGATCTCGACGAACTGCATGTGGCCGACGGGAAGGCCGGCGACCGGGAGCCACTCGTCGATCCCGAGCCCGACGCGGTCGAGCGCCTGCCTCGCATCCCGGCGCATCCGCGGGACGTCGAGGGCATCGAGGCCGTGGCCAAAGAGAGGAGTGAGCGGGGTGGGGTGCGCGGGCTCGCGGTTCAGCTTGATGTTCTCGGCGACGCGGAACCCGGGGAGGAGCATGAACTCCTGGTGGACCATCCCGATCCCTGCGGCCATCGCTTCGGCGGGGCTCTTGAAGCGGACCGCCTCGCCTCCAAGCAGGGCCTGCCCTCCGTAGCCGCCGGTCTCGTGGATGACCGGCATGCCGAAGAGGATGTTCATGAGGGTCGACTTGCCGGCGCCGTTCTCGCCGACGAGGGCGTGGATCTCCCCGGCGGAGACCGTCAGGGAAACACCCTTTAAGACACGATTGCCCTCGAACTCCTTTACGACGTCGCGGAGCTCGAGGGCAGCTGCGTTTCCGCTAGTAGTAGATGTTGCTGACAAGGAACAGGTACGAGTTGCCCTTGGCTTCGTCGTACTTGGTCAGCGTGATCGGGACCTTGGCCAGCTTCTCCATGTAGGCCTTCACCTGCGCCGGATCCTTGTAGTCGGCTTTTCCTTCGACGGAGTCGACCATCAGATCGGTCATCGCCCGGATCGATAGCATCACCTCGGGCACCGGCCACGTCGCGAAGTGCCCCGTCATATGGTGATCGGCGATCACGCGCTTGTTCTCCGCGTTGATGTACGCCATGTCGCCCGCCTTGTCGGCCGGGATCGCGATGCCCAGCGCCGTCGGATAGCCGTGGGTCGGACTGGGGCAGCACTGCTCGGGAATGTACCCGCCGTTTGTCACCACGGCCTTGATCATCGGGTCCATCATCCCGCAGTTGGTCGAGAAGAACGCGGTCTTGGGACCGTAGGTCTTGAGCTCCCGAGGAACGTCCTCGAGCACGAACTGCTGGGTCGCGTTCAAGCCTCCCTCGCCCATCGGGTCGGGCGCGGTCACGAAGTGGAACCGGATCCCATTAGCCGCCGCGGCCGTCTTCATGATGTCGCGCCGCCGCGAGATGAGCTCCTGCGACATGTGGCGCGGGAAGGAATAGTGGATCAGGTCGGTGACGCCCATCATCTTCGCGACGCCCACGATCGTCTTTCCGCGGGCGAGCTGGTCGGGCTGGATCGACAGATCGACCGTGGAGTTCACCATGGCGGGGTCTTCGTGCGCTTCGATAAACGCGATCTTGATGTCGGGGCGCTTCTCACGGATCTTTCGGACCGCCGGGATCGAGCCCGGGATCGCCTGGCCCGCGATGATGACCTTGACGGCAGGATCGTCGGAGAGCCCGACGAGCTGCGCGATCACCGTCTCCTGCTCGTTCATGAAGTTGTCGGGGTAGGTCACGTGCTTCACGTGGTCGGCGCCGTACTTCTTGATGATCATCTGGGCGGCGCGGAACTCGTCCTCACCCTGTGAGACGGTGCCGGTCATGATGCCGATCTTGAAATCGATCGCGCGCTCCAGCGGGGCGGAGGCTTGGTCGGCCTCCGTCTTCGCAGCTCCGCTCTTGCCGCAGCCCTGAAGGGAGAAGACGAGAAATGGGATCGCCGCGCTCGCGACGATCGCCGAGGCGGCGCGAAACAGACGTTGGCTCTTCATTCTGAGATTGCCTCCACCCGCGGGAGCGGGGATATGCGTTCCGGCCAAACGGTTCGGAAGGCGTCGGGGCCGCGGGCCCCACAAAGCAATACTACCAAACGCCGCAAAAGGTCACCAGAAATGGTACTTTCGGCCTCCCCTATGCCGCCGCTGATTCTTGCCGCCGCGCTCCTCGAAGGCCTCTCCCTCACCCTGATTCAGGGCTATTTGCCCCTATACGTGCGTCGCGCGCTGGACGGCTCGTCGTACGTCACCGTGGCGCTCCTGGTCGCGGTACCGGCGCTCGGGACGATGGTCGCAAGCAACCTCTGGGGCGGGCTTTCGGACGTCACGGGGAGGCTCAAGCCGATGATCCTCGTGGGGATCTTCGGCTATGCCGCGGCGGCCGGATTGATCCCCGCGTTCCACCAAGGGTTCGGGATCATGGCCTACGTCGGAGCCGCCTCGCTCTGTTATGGGACGCTCGCGCCTTCCCTCAAAACCTACGTGACGCTCTGGCGTTCGGACCGGAAGGAACAGTCGATCGCCTACGTGTTGATGGCCCAGAGCGCGGGATGGTGCCTCGGAAGCTTCGGGGGTGGGTGGCTTCTCGAAGGGGGCATCGAGTCAGGCATGCGCGCGGCCCTCTGGACCTGCGCGGCGCTCCTGGCGGCGCACGGGCTCCTTTGCGCGGTCGCGCTCCCCGATCAGAGACGAGAGGCGCTGGCGCCGAAAGGACGGCGCGGATGGCTGGCCGGGCTGGCCCAGGACCTCGCCTCTCTCTACGAGAACCCCCGGCTCCTCTCGCTCTGCTTTCTCGCGTTCCTGTTCGTATCGGGGAACTACGCGGCGTGGGGCTTCTTCTCCGTCTACATGTTCGAGCGGTTGGGCGCCGACATCCGGACGATCCGCTACGCGCTTGCCGCCTCGAGCGTCCTGGGCGTCGTATCGTTTCTCTACGTGGGGCCGCTCATCCGGCGATTCGGCGGCCAGCTCGTGCTCGCGGTCGGGGTCACGCTGTACGTCGGGATGTACATGGGGATGGCGCTCACCCGCGACCCGGCGGTCTTCGGGGCGTTCTACGCGCTCCCTTTGTTCAGCCTGGTGAACGTCAGCGCGAACGCGCTCGCGAGCGAGTACTCGATGGCGGCGCAGCGCGGCGGTGGGCTGGGTGTCCTGAACGGGACCTACGCGCTCGCGACGATCGTTGGTCCCGTGACCGCCGGTCTCCTGGCCGATCGCTTTGGATTGGGCGCGATTCCGTGGCTCTCGTTCACGTTTCTGCTCTCGTCGGTGCCGATCGCGTGGCTCCAGGTGGCCGCGACGAGGCGTCGGCGGGCGGAATCGGAAGAAATGCGCGTTGATGCGGGGTAGATCGCGATGATATCCTCATGTGCTGGATGTTGGACTCCTCCTCCGGCGGGGCAAGGCATCCAATGCTAACAACACCAAGGACTTAGGCTCCCAATGAGAAAGCAGCTCGCCCTCCTCGCAGCGCTGAGCCTTTTGACCGCACCCGGCCCTTCTCCGGCGGCCGCGATGCCGCCCGATGCCGCCAAGTCCGGCGCCGAAGAGGAGGGCGTCAAGCCCGCGGAGAAGCTCGAGTGGCTCGCGTTTGATGCCGCGACCGCCCGTGCGAAGAACCAGAAGAAACACATGATCGTCGACATCTACACGACCTGGTGCGGGTGGTGCCGCGTGATGGAGCAGCAGACCTACGGCGATCCCGAGGTCGCCGCCTACCTGCGCGAGAACTTCGTCCTGGCGAAGGTGAACGGCGAATCTTCCGCGAAGCTAAAATGGATGGGGAAGGATCTGACCGAACGCCAGTTCGCGCGCGCCGTCGGGGTCACCGGATACCCCGCGACCTATTTCCTGAAGCCCGACGCGGAGATGCTGGGCGGAATGGGCGGATTCCTCAGGCCTCCCGAGTTCATGATCTACGCCCGCTACGTGAGCACGCGCTGGTACGAGAAGGGAAAGTTCAACGACTACATCGACTCGCTTCGAGCCGCGGTCAAGTAGCAGCAGCACGGAGGCCAGGACCCGCGCGTGAAGCTCCCACCCAAGCTCTCCGGCTCAGAGCCCGTATCGACGGGCGAATCCCCGGTCGTGCCTGAAAATCCGCAGGAGGTTCCCGACCGCTTGCCGCGGGCGGCCGTTCCCGCGCTCGACGCGATCCTCGGACTGCCGTTCCGCGTGCTCGATGACGGGTTTGTCCGCGTCGTCGATTACATGGGGGACGACACGGCGGTCGTGCGCGCCGCGCGGATTTCATACGGCGTCGGCACCAAGCGCGTGCAGGAAGACCGCGGTCTCGTTCGATATCTCATGCGTCACCTGCACACCACGCCGTTCGAGATGTGCGAGATCAAGTTTCACGTGCGCGTGCCCATGGATACGTGGCGGCAGTGGATCCGGCACAGAAGCGCAAATGTGAATGAATATTCGACGAGATATTCCGTCGCCATCGATGCTGCCCAGCGGACGGCGCCCGACGAGTGGCGGATGCAGTCGACCGGGAATCGACAGGGAAGCGCGGGATTCCTACCCACCGACGTCGGCGCGCAGCTATCGGCCGAGGAGCGGGAAATACAAGAGAAGGCGCGGGCGGCGTACGAAGCGCGTCTCGCGGCCGGAGTCGCCCGCGAGCAGGCGAGGAAGGATCTTCCCCTCTCCACGTACACCGAGGCTTACTGGAAGATCGACCTACACAACCTCCTCCATTTCCTGAATCTCCGCATGGACGATCACGCTCAGGACGAGATTCGCGCCTACTCGAAGGTCATCGGCGAGGAGATCGTGGCCAAGTGGGTGCCGGTCGTCTGGGAGGCATTCCTCGACTACCGTCGGCACGCGCTTCCGCTCTCGCGGATCGAATTCGAGATCATCAGCGCCATCACGTCCGGCTCCCCGGATCGCGCCCGCAGCATCGCGGCCGAGCGGGGCCTTCTCAATCCGAGCGCTGAAGGGACCTTGACTCCCAATCGCGAGCGGAGAGAAATCGAGGCGAAGCTGAAAGCGTTCGGGCTGACACCGCCCTGGTAGTCTCGCGGGGCGGCTCGAAGGGGAGCCCCTCCGCACCCCGCCCCTCTAATCGATCCCCAACCACCGCGGAAGCTCGCTCACGCTCTCCAGCACCGCCGTCGGCGGGGGTTGGACACTCTTCTCATCGCCAGGTCGATACTTCCCGGTCTTCACCAGCACGCCCTGCATCCCCAACGCGACGCTCGCGGCCACGTCGAACTCCGCGTCATCCCCGACCATGACGATCTCCGAGCGGGACACCCCGGCCTGCGCCGCGACGGCGTCGTAGAGGAGCGGAGACGGCTTTCCGAGCGTCATGGCCTCACGCCCCGAGGCGTAGGTGAGGAATGCCGCCAAGGGCCCGATGTCGGTCACGAGCTCGGCGCCCTTCTTGAAGTAGCGATTACGCTGGAGCGCGTACAGGGCCGCGCCGTCCAGGAGCCTCCGGAACGCGGGCTGGAGATCGGCCACCCGATAACCGTGCGCTTCGGTGGCCAGGACGACCGCGGGGCCCGAGGGATCTTCACGAAACCACGAATAATCGCCGCGAGCCGCCTCCTCCACGAGGAGAATCCCGCTGTCGTGTCCCTTCTCGGGCAGCACCCGGCGGGCCACCGATACGGGGGTCCAGAGCGATTCGGCGACGTCCAGGAGCTTGAGCCCGATCAGGTGCCGCGCGATGGTGCCGTGCGGCACGCTCGCGGTGTTGGTCACCAGGCGGACCGGCAATGCCGCCCGAAGCCGCGCCATGACGGCGGCCGCGCCGGGAAGAGCGGGGCCGGCCACTCCGTCGGTCAGCGTTCCATCCACATCGAGGCAGACCAGGGCGATTCGCCGTTTCACGCCGCATACCCTCCCGCCGGGCACACCGTCCCGTCAATCGCTCGCGCTCTACGCTCCGCGAAGACGGCCCAGCAGCCGCTGTAGCTCCTCCACGCGGAGGATCGTCGCCGCGCCGAGGAAGACGAGGGCGGCGGCGGCAAACCCCGCCCCCACAACGGCCAGCCGCGCGCCAAGGCTCTCGAGACCGGCGACGCCTTCGACCGCGCCGGCCGTGCACCAGGCCGCGCCCCCGGCGAGGGCCGCTGCCAGCAAGATCTTCGCGGCGGAGAACGCCAGCGCCCGTCCCCCGATCCCGCCGATCCGCGACCGAAGCATCCAGAACAAGAGCGCGAAGTTGAGCACCGATCCGATCGAGGTCGCGAGCGCGAGCCCCGCGTGCCGCATCGGACCCATCAGGAGAAAGTTGAGGCCGACCGTGATGCCGATCGAGATGAATGAGACCGTGACCGGAATCCGCGCCATGCCCAGGGAGTAGAAGGCCGGAACCATCACCCGGACCGCCGAGAACGCCGCGAGGCCCGCGGCGTAGGCCCAGAGCGCCTTCGCGGTCTCGACCGTGTCCGACGCGCCGAATTTGCCGTGCTGGTAGAGGAGCGCCACGATCGGTCTCGCGAGCGCGATCAAGACCAAGGTCGCCGGCAGCGTGAGCAGGAAGACCAGGCGGAGCGAGGACGAGAGCGTCTCCTTCAGGCCCGCGATGTTCTTCTGGGCGGCGTGGCGCGCGACCTCCGCCAGCGTCACCGTGGCGATGGCGACCCCGAAGAGGCCGATCGGGAGCTGCATCAGGCGGTAGGCATAGTTGAGCCAGGAGACGCTCCCCTCCTGAAGCGAGGATGCGAGGAACGTGCTCACGAAGTTGTTCACCTGAACGGCCGCGATGCCGACCGCGGCCGGCGTCATCAGCGAAACCATGTGGAGGACGTCGGGATCCCGAAAGGAGACCTCGGGCCGCCATCGATAGCCCTGCGCCCGGAGCGCCGGCACCTGGATCAAGAGCTGGCCGAGCCCACCCAGCAGCGCGCCGAACGCCATGCCCACGATCGGCTCCAGACCGAAGCGTGGGCAGAGGGGCGCGATCAGGAAGCCCGCGGCGATGAGCGCCAAATTCAGCATCGCGGGCGCCACGGCGGGGATGAAGAAGACGCGCCGCGTGTTGAGGAATCCCATCACGGCGGCCGCGGTCGAGACCAGGACCAGGAACGGGGTCATGATGCGCGTCATGAGCGTGGTCAGCTCGAGCTTCCCCGGCACGGCGGCGAATCCCGGCGCGAGCGTGCGCACGATCCACGGTGCGGCGAGGATCCCGACGAGGCAGATCGCGGAGACGACGACGAGGAGGAAGTTGATCACGAGGTTGGCCAGCCGAAGGGCCGCCTCCGGACCGCTTCGCTCCTGCGCCCGCGACAGCGTCGGGACGAAGGCGGCGCTCATGGCCCCCTCGGCGAACAGGTCCCGGAGCAGGTTGGGGATCCGGAAGGCGACCTGGAACGCGTCGACCGCGAACCCGGCACCGAATTGGGCCGCGAACACCTGCTCGCGGACGAGCCCCAGGACGCGGCTCAGGAACGTGGCGGCGGAGATGACCCCGGCCGATCGCGCTACGTTATTCTGGCTCACGGGGCCGGATCGTCGGCGGTGGGCCTTCCCTTGTCAAGCGCGGCCCCAGGTTTGATATAATGTGTGTGTCCGGGGGCATCGGCGTCAGGCCCGCGGTCCTCGTCTCGACTGCGGGGGCCCATCCATCAGGAGCGACTTCCATGAGCCCGAACGACCAGGATAAGGAAATCGTCGAACGCCTCATCGCGGAGACCAATCTATCGGCCCGGATGGACGCCTTGATCGGGGAGATCTGCGACAAGCTCCGCGAGTACGGAGTGGCGTCGCCCCACAAGGCCTTCAACGATCTGGTGGATCCCTTTCGTGAATACTTCATGTTGGAGTATGAAGAGGAGCGAGGGCTGGAGGACGCTGGCGAAGAGGTGGAGGACGACGAGGAGGAGGACGAGCGCAGCTACTGAATTCTCGGCGGAGGCGTGATCCATTGCCACGCCTTCCCGCCCTCTTGGTGTCTCCAAGATCCTCGCGACCGGATGTCGCGACCCCTTCCCGCATTCCCGCCGCATCCTCGAAGCGCCCGCCCGCGGCCCCTTTTCCCAAGGCTATTTCCGCTTGAGTACGGTGTCCCTAGGGCCGATGGCTCGTAGGACGGGAGTCTCCCCGTCTCGCGAATGCGTTGGGGGAGCCTCATGATCGCGAAGCGCAAGGGGCAAGGCGCAGCGCGGGGTAAGGCCAGGGACGGTGTAGCGCCCATAGGAACGCGACCCAGCCGGCCGAAGCCACGGTACTGCATCGTCTGCGGCACCAAGCTTCGGCCGATTCGCGAGCACGGAGTCCGGAGAATGGCGTGTCCCCGGTGCGGCTTCATCGCGTACCGGAATCCGGTCCCGGCTTGCGGGGTGATCGTGATGCGAAGCGGCGAGGTCCTGCTCGCGAAGCGGGCGCACGAGCCGCGCCGCGGCTCGTGGGGGATTCCCGCGGGCTTCATGGAGTACGGCGAGCACCCGGAGCGCACGGCCGTTCGAGAGGCCAAGGAAGAGACGGGCCTCATCGTCCGCCTCTCGGGTCTCTTTGGAGTCTACGCGGGGCGGGACGACCCGCGCACGCGCGCGGTCCTGATCCTCTACCGGGCGAAGATCGTCCGCGGCCGGCTCAAGGCCGGCGACGATGCGAGCGAGGTGGGGTTCTTCGCGCTGGACCGGCTCCCAAAGCCGATCGCGTTTCGGGCGCACCGCGAGGCGCTCGGGGATTTACGTCGCATGGAGCGGAGGAAGAGTCGATGAGCATTCGCATCCTGCATCTGGCCGATCTCCACATCGGCGCCTCGTTCCCCTCGATGGGGGAGCGGAGTGAAGAGCGCGGACGCGATTTTCTATCGGCGTTCCTCCGGGCGGTCGAGTACGCAGCGACGAACCCGAAGCCGGTGGACCTGGTCGCGATCGCGGGCGACCTGTTCGACAACCACGATCCGGACGAGGGCCTGGTCTTCCAGATCGAGGCCGCCTTCGATCGACTCGACAAGGCGGGGCTGCCGGTCCTGATCGTTCCGGGGACGCACGACTCGCCTTCGTACCGGCGATCGATCTTCCGGCGCCTCCGGCTTCCGAAGAGCGCGCACCTCTTCCTGTCGCCGACGCTCGAGGCGGGGCCGCATCTCACGATCGGCGGCGAGTCCATTCAGACGTACGGGATCGCCTACGATCCCGCCGTTTCCCAGCGTCCGCTCGGGGAGTTCCGGCCGGCCGGTCTCGCGGATTACCACGTGGGCATCCTCCACGCCGCCCTTCAGGACAACCCGGCGTGGAAGATTCGGCCGACGGACCTGCCGATCAGCCGCACGGAGATCGCCGCGTCCGGCCTTCACTATCTCGCCCTGGGCCACTTCCACAACTTCGCCGAGATCCGCGAAGGCGGGTCGGTGGCGGTCTATCCGGGCACGCTCGAAGGGAAGAAATTCGGAGAAAACGGTCCTCGCTATCTGGTCACGGCCACGCTGAGCCGGGACTCGATCTCGCTCGAGCGCACCCCGTGGAACGTGCGGACCGTGCACGATACGACGGTCGACCTGAGCTCGACCGAGGTCCGCGACGAATCGCAGCTCGAGGGCCGCATCATGGCCTTCGCCGGCGACCGCGAGATCGCGCGCGTGCGCCTGGAAGGCCCTGCGGACTTCGTCTTCGATCCGGAGCGCCTTCAGAAACGGGTCGCCCCGCGCTTCTTCCACGTCGAGATCGAGGACGCGACCTACGTCCTGAACGCTTCGCTACTCGAACGATATCGCGAGGAGGCCACCGTCCGCGGCGTCTTCGTTCGCAGCATGCTCGAGCGGATCGACAAGGCCCCCGACGCGCCGGCGCGTGAGACGGCCGCGCTCGCCCTTCGACTCGGCCTCGCCGAATTCCAGAATCCACGCCATGCGCATTGAGCGGGTGACGGTCGAGGGCTTCGGCCCCCTGGTGAACTTCGACGCGAACCTCGAGCCGAAGCGGCTCAACCTGTTCATCGGACCGAACGAATCCGGGAAGTCGTCGCTCGCCGCCGCCCTGGTTTCCACACTCTTCGGTTTCCCATCACTCGAATCGGAGGAGCTCGCCCGTCCGTGGAACGGGGCCAAGCACAAGGCCTCCGTTACGTTCTCTGCCGTCACCGGCCGGTATCGCGTCACGAGGGAATTCGACTCCCACGAGGTCCAGGTCGACCGGCTCCGCGACGGCTCCGCCGAAGTCGAGTCCTCCGTATTTCGCGGCGCGGCGAACCCGCGCGGGCGGAGCGCCGAGCAGCTCCAGTACGAGGAGCTCCTCCGCGGCTGGTTCGGCTTCACCGAGGCGCGGCTGTTCCGAGAATCGTCCTTCGTCCACGAGAGCGCGCTCGAGACCCAGGTCAGCCCCGAGCTCCGGCATCTGGTCTCCGGCGCGGTCGAGGCGGACTACCAGCAGATCCAGGACGCGCTGATGGAGCGGCTCGACTCGCTCACCAAGGATCACCCCTTCGACGCCCGCGCCCGGAAGCGCTCGAATCGCTCGATCGAGAATCGGATCGAGCGCATCCAGGGGCTTCGCGACCGGCGGAGCCGCTCGGAATACGTGCTGACCGAGCTCAAGACCCGGAGCAAGGAGCGGGAAGAGATCGAGGGACGTCTCCTCGACCTCCGCGCAGATCTCGCGGCCAAGGAGCAGCTCCGCGCCGACCTGGAATCGTGGCTCTCGCTCCGCGAGGAGCAGCGCAAGCTCCTGAAGCGCGCGCCCGCCATCGGGCAGGAGCTGGTCACCGCCCGCCGCGCGCGCACCCAAGTCCAGGACATGGATCGGAAGATCGCCGAGACGCTCGGTTATCTGGCGAACGCGCCGGAGGAGGTCGAGACGGACCTCATGCGGCTCGGGATGCTCCGCGCCCAGCGCGCCCGCCATCAGAAATCGACCGAGGACGAGAGGCGGATGCTCGATGCCCCGGCCCGGAAATCGAGCGCGGGCGCCGTCGGGGTCGGGGTGCTCTTGGCGGCTCTGTTCGGCGCCGGCGCGTGGTTCGCGATCCACCAGCCGTTCGCGGTGGGAGGAGCCGCCGCGGTCGGCTTCGGCCTGGGGCTCCTGATCGGGCGTCGCCGGGGGAGCAGCAAGGGCCAGCGGTCCCGCGAGCTCGGCGAAGCCCACATCCGCGTGCTCGAGGAGAATATCCGCACGGTGGGCCAGGAGATCGACGGGGTCGAGATCCGGGTGAATCCATACCTCGCGGGGCGGACGGTGGAGGTGGTGCTGGAGGACGTCAAGCGCCACCGCGCCGCGATCCAGGAGCGGCGCGAAGCCGCCGCGGTGCTCCACTCGCTCCCGACCCCCGAGCGGCTGGAGGCGGAGTCGAAGGAGATCGACGAAGCCGTGGCGAGCCTGCGATCCAAGGAGAAGCTCCTGCTCCAGCAGTCCCCGTTCCTGGCGCCGCTGCGCGAGGATCCCGTCAGGGCCGCGGAGGCCGCGGAGAAGCTGAAGCGGGAGGCCACGGCGCTTCGCACCAAGCTCGAGGCCGAGCAGGAATCGCTCGACGCGTTCCTGAGACGGGCCGGAGGCGGGGAGGGCGACGCGGAGAACCTCGAGTCCCTGGATGAGATGATCGTGACCGAAGAGGAAGTGCTCGGTCGCGAGGAGCGTCAGCGGGCCGCCCTCCTCCTGGCCCTCGAGGTGCTCCGCGACTCGGTGCAGGCCTATCAGCGGGAGCACGTCGGCCGGTTGGCGAGCCAGGCGGAAGCGACCTTCCGCCGGCTGACCAACGGCAAATACACGAAAGTGGCCCTGAACGCCGACTTTCAACCCACGCTGGCGACCGCCGACCACGAAAACGTCCCGCTCGAGTCGTTGAGCCGGGGCGCACGGGACGCTTTCTACCTCTCCCTCCGGGCCGCGCTCGCACGGGAGCTCGCCGCGCGGGAGCCACTTCCGCTGTTGCTCGACGACCCCATCGCCCACTTCGACGAGGAGCGCCGCGGGTTCCTTCTGGGCGTACTCGAGGAGCTCGCGAGCGAGATCCAGGTCGTCCTCCTGACCCACGACCGCCGGGTCCTCAACAACGTCCGGGAAGCCCACGTCCTGGGCGTCGGAACTTCGTCACCCACCAAGGATTCCGGCCGAAAGATCGAGATCCGGCGCTGACATAAAGCGCTCAAGGTGTGGCTGGAAAAAGCCGACGTTCAAGCTGTATGACTACCCCTACGCCTGCCGCGAAGCCGGCCACACCCGCGAAGCCGGGAACCCCTGAGCAACGGTCCGACCTGATCCGCGATCAGGTGCTCGCGCTCGACGTGAAGCGCGTCGCCGACTGGATCGCGGCGCTCATCCGGACGATCAAGGCGGGCCGCACCTATCCGGCGAACAGCCCGACCCTCCATAAATTCCAGGTCGAGCTGGAGTCGCGGACGTGGTCGTGCCTCAAGGAAGTCGGCGACATCACGCTCGTCGTGCAGCAGTTCGATCTCCTCTACGAGAACTACTCCGTCTATCACAACGCGGACCGGAACGATTCCCTCGCGTTTCGCTTCTACGGAGACGGCGTTCGCGAGATCACGTTCCGCGAAGGCCTCGAGCCGCACGAGCTGCGCGGATTCCTCGACGTATTGAAGCGCGCGGTCGAGACGGCCCAGGTACAGGACGACGTCGTCACGCTCCTCTGGGAGCGGGATTTCCGGCACATCGATTACCTCTTCATCTCTCTCGAAGACCTCACGGAGGAGTCGGGCCAGGTTTCGCTCGAGCCACTGGACGAGGGGCAAGAGGGCGGGATTCCGTGGCCGACCCGCGGCCTTGAGGACGAGGAGCCACCCCCTGGCGACGCGGCGCCCGAGCGTTCGGACGATTGGGTCCCGAAGGTCGAAATGTCGCCGACGTGGGACGAGTCGATCGGAGTCCAGTTCGCGCTCAGCGAGGAAGAGAACGCCGCTTTGGAAGAGGAAATCCGCAAGGAGGAGCAGCGGGGGCTCACCAGCGAGGTCCTCGAGATCGTGGCCACGATTCTGGCGGCCGAGGAGACCCCAGCCGGATTCCTGGATTCCGCCTCCGCCTTCCAGCGCTTCATCGAGCTCGCGATCGAGGAGGGCGCGATCGGACGCGCGAACGAGCTGACCGCCCGTCTTCGCGCCATCGCGGCGAAGAAGGCCGAGACGGAGGCCGAGTTCCAGGGCATCGCAGAGCAAGTAATCCGAGAAATCGGACGACCCAGCTTCCTCGGGCAGATGGCCCCCACCCTCAATTCCCACGCTGAAATCGACCCTGGCGTATTGACCAACTTCCTTGTGCAGCTCGGCTCCTCGGCCGCCCCGGCGATCTGCGACCTGCTCGGACAGGTCAACCAAGTGCGGTACCGGCGCGCCCTCTGCGAGTCGCTCGCCATCTCCTGCCGGGACGACGTGGAGGTGTTGATCGAACGGCTGAACGACACCCGCTGGTACGTGATCCGGAACATCGTCTACATCCTGGGCCGGATCGCGCATCAGGGCGTCGAGCGCGCGCTGGACCGGACGCTCCACCACGAGGACGTGCGCGTCCGGAAGGAAGCGGTCCGGGCCCTCGGCAATATCGAGAGCTCGACGAGCCGCGCGTACCTGGTCTCCGCGTTCAAGGACCCCGACGCGGGCGTCCGAATTCAGGCGGCGATGACGTTGGCGGCGAAGCGGGACGACCGGGCGGCGCAGAGCATCCTGGGCATGATCCAGGGGCCCGATTTCATGCGGCGCGACTCGAACGAGCGCGAGGCGTTCTTCGAGGCGCTCGGGCGCTGCGGGTCCGACACGCTCGTGCCGAAGCTGGAGGCGATCCTCACCAAGGGCGGCCTCTTCGGGCCCGGCAACGAGGAGGAACGGCTGCACGCGGCGCTCGCGATGGCGTGGCTGGGGACGCCGGCGGCCCTCGCGATTTTAAATCGAGAGATCCAGAGCAAGCGTGATCCAGTGCGTCGGGCGGTCGAGACCGCCCTGGCGGCGGTGCGAAAGGCGGCGCTCGCCCGTCCCGAGACCAGGCGCGGCCCCGGGGAGGGAGAATGACCGAAGCCAGGCCTGCGTCCGCGCCGCGTCCCCAAGACGAGATTTCTTCGCGCGTCATCCTGGCGGGGCGGAACCTCTCGATCCAGCTCTGCGTCCTCATCAAGACGGCGCGGATCCACGATGTCGGGAACATCGCCTTCCAGGGGCCGCTCACGAATTTCATCGAGACCGTCGATCAGATGTGGACGGCCGAGAAGGATTTCAAGCTCCAGGCGGTCGGGGATTTCCTCTATCTCGGCCAGCACCGTCTCCGGGTCGACGCGTCGTCCTATCCGAGCTATCAGTTCCTCATCGACGAATTCCGCGTGCGGGACCTGAGCGGCTTCTCGTTCGCCGGAAAGCTCACGCCGCCCGAGGTGAAGAAGTTCGTCCGCCTGTTCCTGGACGTGGACGTGAAGGCGGCGGATCCGTTCGAGGAGTTCAGCACCGCCCTGACCAAGCTCTCGGTCCAGCGCATCATCCCGATCCGGACCGTCGTCCCGCAGCACGGCATGGTCAGCCAGGAAGAGGTGCGGGACAGCCGGAAGGCCGCCAAGCGGTCGTTCTACCGGGCCATCGAGTCCGCGCGGACCGTGATGTTGAGCGCGCGCGACCACCGGCCCGTCGATCTCAGGAAAGCGAAGCGCGCCGTGCAGGGGATCGTCGACCTGATCCTCGACGAGGAGTTTTCACTCATCGGGCTCACGGCGATCAAGAATCACGACGAATACACGTTCCAGCACTGCGTCAACGTGTCGATCCTCTCGATCGCATTAGGCCAGCGGCTCGGTCTCTCGAAGAAACTGCTCGGAGAACTGGGCGTGGCCGCTATGCTCCACGACCTCGGCAAAGCCTCCATCCCGCCCTGGGTGCTCAACAAGCCCGGCAAGCTCACGCAGGAGGAGTGGAAGCTCATGCTCGACCACCCCATCCAGGGTGTGAAGATGATCGCGCGCATGCGGGGCCTGAACGAGCTCGCGCTTCGCTCGATGATCGTGGCGTACGAGCACCACATCAACTACGACAGGAGCGGCTATCCGAGCTTGAAGGGGCATATGGAGCAGTGCCTCTTCAGCAAGATCGTCGCGATCGCGGACTGCTTCGACGCGATGACCGCGCACAGGGCGTACCGGAAGACCCCGTTCCCGCCGTTTGCCGCGCTCCATCAGATCATTTCCCAGAACCAGGAGAAGTTCGACCCGCTCCTGCTCAAGGCCTTCATCAACACGGTCGGCATGTACCCGGCCGGCACGGTCGTCCTGCTCGACACCAACGAGATCGCGGTCGTGACCACGCACAACGCGCATGACATCTTCCGGCCCAAGGTGCAGGTCGTCGCCGACAAGGACCGGAAGCCGGTTCAGGGCGGTGCCGCGATCGACCTGAGCACCCGCGAGGAGGAGAGCGGCGCGTACGCTGTCACGATCGTCTCCGCCCTCGACCCCGACGAGTACGGGATCAACATCGCCGACGTCTTGAACTAGGCTCGAGCCGCTCCGTCGCTGACTCCGCGGCGCCTGCGCGCACGCTCCGCCCCGCCTTGACGCCCGCCGTCCTTCCGCGTAAACTCGCGTCGTTGCTAGACTTTCCCCTTATTGGGAGACCCACCGTTGTCGTTGCGCCGCCCGCGCGCCCTCATCGTGGACAAGGATTCGTCCGAGACCGCCGAGCTCCAGGCCTTCCTCACGGCCGGGGGCTTCGACGTGCATTGGGCCAAGGACGGCGAGCAGGCCTATAACGTCCTCGACGGCGCCTGGCCCCAAGCGGCCGGCGAGCCGGGCCGAGGGCCCGAGGTCGTCATCGCGGAGCTCAAGGCGCACCGCGTCGACGGGTTGCGCCTCCTCCAGGTGGCCAAACAGCGGAATCCCGAGGTCTGCGTCATCCTGATCGCCGACCAGGGGACCGTGGAGCTCGCCACCGAGGCGATGCGGGAGGGGGCCTACGACTTCCAGCTCCGTCCGCTCAACCTCACCAAGATGCTCGCCGTGATCCGGCGCGCGATATCGCACCAGGAGCTGGTTCACCGCGCGGAGGATCTGGCGGTCCAACTCGACGAGCGCCTCCGCGTTCCGACCCTGACCGGGCACTCGCGGGTCATGCAGGAGCTGCAGGACAAGATTCTCCAGATCGCGCCGACGCGCGCGACCGTCTTGATCTACGGCGAGACCGGCACGGGCAAGGAGCTGATCGCACAGGCCATCCACCGGCTCTCGCCCCGGAAGGACGAGCGGTTCGTGAAGCTCCACTGCGCCGAGCTGTCCGAGAACATCATCGAAAGCGAGCTCTTCGGCCACGAGCGCGGTTCGTTCACCGGCGCCGACCAGCAGCGGAAGGGGCGGTTCGAGCTGGCGGACCAGGGGACGCTCTTCATCGACGAGATCTCGGACATTCCGGCGCCCGTACAGACGAAGCTGCTGCGCGTTCTTCAAGACCGCCAATTCGAGCGCGTCGGCGGGAACGACACGGTCCAGGTCGACGTGCGGATCATCGCCGCCACGAACCGGCGGCTCGAGATCATGGCGGCCCGGGGCCAGTTCCGCGAGGACCTCTACTATCGCCTGCGCGTCCTCCTCCTCGAGGTGCCGCCGCTCCGGGAGCGCCGCGAGGACATTCCGGCGCTCCTCGAGACGTTCATCAAGGAATTCAATCGGGAGCACGGGCGAAAGGTGACCGGCGTGACGCGCGGGGTCGTGGACCGGCTGATGCAGTACGAGTGGCCGGGCAACGTCCGCGAGCTTCGGAACACGGTCGAGGAGATGGTGATCTTCGCCCAGGGGAAACGCCTCCTCGACGTCTCGGACCTTCCGATTTCGCTCCGGCACCAACGGACCCCGACCGCCGCGGACATGAACCTCTCGGTCGGGATGTCGATGCCGGAGATCGAGCGGGCGGTGCTCGAGGCGACGCTCCGTTCCGTGGGCCACGACAAGCAGCGCGCGGCGAAGATCCTCGGCATCGGGCTTCGGACCCTCTACCGAAAGCAGAAGGAGTACGGGCTGTGAGCGCCGCTCGGCGGGACTCGACCGGCTAGGGGCGGGCGCCCGTCGTCGATCCGCGCCCCTTCCGCATGTTCGCCTCGATCCGCGCGATCTCGTCCTGGAGGAGTCTCACCTGCCCGGGATCCTGCGCGAGGCCCGCCGCCTCCCGCAGCGCGGCCAGACCGTCCGCGGGACGCTGCAGATGGTTCAGGTAAATGACGGCCATGTCCCGCCGGGCGTTTCCCCGGTCCGGGTGGCCTTCGGGCACCATCTGCAGGGCCTGGACCGCGTCCTCGTACCGCCCCAGGTCGCTCAACGCCGCGCCTAAGTTCACGAGAATCTTCGGATCGTTGGAGATCTCGTAGGCGGCCGTGAATTCCTTGAGGCACTCCTCCTTGCGGCCCAGCTCGTGCAGCGCCATCGCGTGGTAGACGTGAATCATGGGATCCCTCGGCGCCGCGAGGAGGCCCGCGGCCGCGGCCGATTCCGCCGCGGCGAACCGGCGCAGATTCAGGAGCGCGTAAGCCTGGACCAAGTGGAGCCTTCCGTTCAGCCGCGTCGCGTCGACCCGAAGCCCCCGACTCGACCACTCTAGAACCCTGTCGAACCGGCCCAGCCGTCCGAAGAGGTTCGCGTAGTCGAAGCACCAGAGGCCGACGCGGCTGATGCCGCTCGGCCCGGGCATGGCCGCGGCGAAGACGCTGTCGCGCCGGGCCACCGTGCTGATTCCCGACGGCACGCGCCGGATCTCGATCGCGGGGCCCGAGGATGAGACCGCCTCGCTCCGCCAAACGACGGTCGTGTTCGCGCGGATCCACCGGTAATACGCCGACTCGACCGGGTAGCTCGCCGAGTCCGCGTCGAAGCGCCGCGTGACCTCGTGCGAGAGGACGTAGTAGTCGAGCCCGTCGAGGAACTCGGGGTGATAGGCGGGCCGGACGAGCGGGACCTGCGTGGCGAAGAACGGCCAGATCAGCATCGTCCGCTCATCGGGCTGAAAGACCGGGCCGTAGAGCTCGACCGCCATGGGCCGGTCGGTCGGGATGTTCGTGTTGATCCACTTGCGCGCGAGGTGGCGCGTGTCGGGAAGGCCCAGCGTATGCCGTGCGACGAAGAACTCCGGGAGCGGCCACGCCACCGCGAGAAGACCCGCGAGCGCCGGCCCCGCCAGCGCGGCGCGGGACGGGACGCCGGGCCTCGCCCGCAGCCACGTCGCGATCTCCAAAATGGCGATCGCCGCCGCGACGAAGAGGATCGGAAGGGCGACCAGCATGTAGCGCTCCTGGGCGGCCTTGAGCGCGCCGTTGGCCAGCACCATCACGAGGGGAATCAGGGCCACCGGACGCGCGATAGGACCGCGGCGCCACAAGAAAACCATCCCGGCGATCGAGAGCAGGTAGGCGGGCCACCCCATGGCGTGCGGGAGGGAGACGGCGAGGTAGGTCGGTAGCGAGAACGGAAACGCGGTCTGGCCGACCCAGTCCGAGAACAGGGACCGTCGCTGCGACCCGATGTCCGCGAGCGTCATCTTCCAGTCGAGGAACGTGAAGGGCGAGGCCGCGAGCATCCCCACGAAAACGGCAAGGAGCGCTAGATAGAAATCGCGCTTTCGGAAACAGTCGCGGCCGTGGGCCGCGGCGAGCGGGACGACGAGAACGAGCGGCACGTACTTGCACGCTCCCGCGAGACCGATCATCGTCCCTGCCAGGAGCGCGTCGCCCGTGCCTCCGCCCTCGGCGACGCGGACCATCGCGAGCGCCGCGAGGAGGACGAAGAGCAGCGCGAGCAGATTGGGGTCGGCTACGTGCTGCGACGTCATGATGTGGAGCGGGTTTAACGCCAGGAACAAGGCGGCGAGGAACCCGGCGATGCGCCCCCCGAAGCGGGATCCGAGGCGAAACGCGAGGAACACGGTCCACGCGCCGATCAGCACGCCCAGTAGCCGCCCGTAGAGGAACATGTGGTTCGATCCCGACGCGACGTGGGAAACGAAGTCCGCCACCGTCGAGCCGGGATGCGACATCGAATAGTAGACCTTGTACGTCGTCTGAATGCCCAGACCGACGTAGAAGCTGAACGCGGGCCATCCGCCGGTGTGAGGATTCAGGTCGAGCTTCGACCCGCCGTCCCACATCAGCCACGCCCGGCCCATCGTCGTGCGGTCGGTTTCCTCGACGGCGGAGTCGTCGAGGACGTTGATCCCAAGGCTGGGATCGGGGAGACGGTCGCCGATTCCCCAGATTCGAATCGCGATGGAAAGGGCGACGAGGGCGACGGCGAGGGCATCGAGTCGGGGCAGGAAGCGCGTGCGCCGGCCGGCCCTGGGGCCCCGCCTGGCCTCGGCTCTCGCCTTGCCTCGATTGGAAGTCTGGGTGGTGTGGCGCTTTTTGGCCATGAAGGGTCTTAACCCGTGCGAATTATAGGGATTGAACGGCCCGTCCCACAAGCCGGCTGGCAGTCGTTTCCAGTTCCGTTCTGCCGTTTGGACAAAGTGGCCGAGGACTCCGCCGGCCCGGCGCGCTCGGGGGCCTTCCGTTGGCAATCCGTAACTTAGCCCTCCGCATTTGCTTGCTGCTCGCTTCGGGCGGGCGCGATCGGGGACGGCACGCCGATTGCCGCATCTAACCCTCGAAGCGTGGCGGAGGCTCGGGCCTCTGCCCAATTGTCACGGATCACACACGATACGAAGGGAGTCGAACCATCATGAACGTGAAGCCACTGTCTGATCGCCTTCTTGTCCGCCGCCTCGAGGAAGCCGAAACGAAGCGCGGGGGCATCATCATTCCCGACACCGCCAAGGAAAAGCCGCAGCAGGCCGAGGTCGTGGCGGTGGGACCGGGTCGCTTTGAAGACGGAAAGCGGATCCCGCTCGACGTGAAGAAGGGCGACAAGATCCTGATGGGCAAGTACTCCGGGACCGAGGTCAAGATCGACGGGACCGAGTATCTCATTATGCGTGAGGACGACGTCCTCGCCATCGTCGCCGACGCGAAGTAACGGCCGAGACCACAACCAATCAAGGAGTGATAAAGAATGGCTGCTAAGGAAATCATTTTTGACGAAAAGGCGCGCCAGGCGATCCTGAGCGGCGTGCAGACGCTCGCCAAGGCGGTCAAGGTGACGCTGGGGCCGCGCGGGCGGAATGTCGTTCTCGACAAGAAGTGGGGCTCGCCCACGATCACCAAGGACGGCGTGACCGTCGCGAAGGAGATCGAGCTCGAGGACCGCTACGAAAACATGGGCGCCCAGATGGTACGCGAGGTCGCGACGAAGACTTCCGACGTCGCGGGCGACGGAACCACGACGGCCACCGTGCTCGCGGAGGCGATCTTCCGCGAAGGTCTCCGCAACGTGACGGCCGGATCGAACCCGATGGGCATCAAGCGCGGGATCGACAAGGCGGTGAAGGCGGTCGTGGAGGATCTGAAGAAGCTCTCCAAGAGCGTCAAGGATCCCAAGGAGATCATGCAGGTCGCGACCATCTCGGCGAACGGCGACGAGGAGATCGGCAAGATCATCGCCGACGCGATGGAGAAGGTCGGCAAGGACGGCACGATCACGGTCGAGGAAGCGAAGTCGATGGACACGACGCTCGACCTGGTCGAGGGAATGCAGTTCGACAAGGGCTACATCTCGCCCTATTTCGTTACCGATAAAGAGGGCATGGAGGCGGTGCTCGAGGACGCCTACATCCTCATTTACGAGAAGAAGCTCTCGAACATGAAGGATCTTCTCCCGCTTCTCGAGAAGGTGGCCCAGAAGGGCAAGCCGTTGCTCGTCATCGCCGAGGATGTCGAGGGCGAGGCGCTGGCGACGCTTGTGGTCAACAAGCTCCGCGGCACGCTGCAGGCCGCCGCGGTGAAGGCCCCAGGGTTCGGCGACCGCCGCAAGGCAATGCTCGAGGACATCGCGATCCTGACGGGCGGCAAGCTGATCACCGAGGATCTCGGAATCAAGCTCGAGAACGTGAAGATCGAGGATCTGGGCCGCGCGAAGCGGATGACGATCGATAAGGAAAACACGACCATCGTCGAGGGCGCGGGCAAGCAGACGGACATCCAGGGCCGGATCAACCTCATCAAGAAGCAGATCGAGGACACGACCTCGGACTACGACAAGGAGAAGCTCCAGGAGCGTCTCGCGAAGCTGGCCGGCGGCGTCGCGGTCATCAACGTGGGTGCCGCGACCGAGACCGAGATGAAGGAAAAGAAGGCTCGGGTCGAGGACGCGCTCCACGCGACGCGCGCGGCGGTCGAGGAAGGAATCGTACCGGGTGGAGGCGTGGCCCTCATCCGCGCGATCCCCGCGGTGGACAAGCTGGAGCTCACGGGCGACGAGCTGATCGGCGCGAACATCGTCAAGCGCTCCATGGAGGAGCCGCTTCGCCAGATCGTCAACAACGCCGGGCTTGAGGGCTCGGTGATCGTCGAGCACGTGAAGAAGGAGAAGAAGGCGGTCGGCTTCAACGTCGCGACCGAGAAGTACGAGGACCTCTACGAAGCCGGCGTGGTCGATCCGACCAAGGTGACGCGCACGGCGCTGCAGAACGCGGCGTCGGTGGCGAGCCTGCTCCTCACGACCGAGGCGCTGGTCACCGAGATTCCGGAGAAGAAGAAGTCGCCTGCGATGCCTCCCGGTGGTGGTGGCGGCGGCTACGACGACATGTACTAGACCTTCGCTCCAGGCGAGGGTGAAGTGAAATGGGGGCGGGATCGCGAGATCCCGCCCCCTTCGTATCTCGCGCCCTGCGACGCGGCGGATTTCGGGAGCGAGGCCGGACGAAGGCGGGATAACCGAACCTTCAGCGCGCGCGCAGCTCGATGTGATGGGCTTTCCGGCCGCCGCGCGCCGTGCGGTCGACGATCCTGCCGCGATCGACGAGCTGACGGGCGGCGTCGACCGCGCGCCCCGCCAGCTCCATCGCCCCCGTCCGCAGCTCCTCGCTCCTCATCACGTACTCCACGTTCTTCTCCATGTCCTCGGCCGACCAGCCGCGCGAGTGCGCGACGAAGGGGAACTGGGGGAAATAGAATCCGAGCTCCGAGAAGAAGAGGAGCAGGTGCCCCGCGACCGCCTGCACGTTGTCCTGCCCGCCCGTGACGATGAACGCGGCCACCTTGTTCCGGATCAGGACGCGATCCTTGATGGTGATCTGGTTCTGCACGCAGTTGAGCCGCTCCGCCATCTTGAAAAAGAGAGAAGAGGCAGCGCCCCAGCGGATCGGCGTCGCCACCAGCGCGACGTCGCTCCAGTGGACGAGCGCCTCGTAGACCTCGGCCATCTCGTCGGCGTCGTCCATCTCGGTGATGGAGCAGGGCCACGTGCAGGCGTGCGCGTTCTTGGAGTAGTAGCCCTCGCAGGCTCGGAACTTGAGATCGCGGAGCCGGATGATCCGCGTCTCGCAGGCGAGCGTGGTCCGCGAGTGCTCGAGCGCGACCTCGAGGAGCGCTTCCGAGGTCGAATAGCGAGGATTCCCCGGGTCCATGTTGGTCGTCGAGATGCCCACCACGCGGATCGGCCCTTCCTTCCGGACCGGGGTTCGCGCGAGCGGATGTGGGGCGTGAGGCTTTTTTCTTCGGGGCGTGATCGGCTCGGCGGTCACGTAGAGATGGCCGTGCTCCACCTTCACGTCGTGCCGCGGCACCTTGTCGTCCTCGAAACCGGGCTCCCCCTCCCCCGTCAGGCGGTGGAACTTGTAGCCGTGCCACGGACACTGGATGAATTCGCCGTCCAGGCGCCCCTGCCCCAAGGGTCCGCCGGCGTGGTTGCAGACGCCCGAGACCGCGCCGAACGCGCCGTCCTTCCAGGTGACCGCGAGGAGCGTTCGGCCCGCGCGCGCTTCGGTCACCGCCGTCTTCTGGAGCTCCTCGATGGGACCCAGGTCATGCCACTGCATGAAATGCCTCCTCCACCATGTCGGCGTGGATTCCTACCGTGTCCTCGACGCGGCGCGCGTAGCCTCCGGCCAGGAAGCAGACGACGGGGATCGATTCCTTCATTGCCGCACCAAAGACCAGCCGGTCCCGCTTGCGCATGTCCTCGCGCGTGAGCCGGAGCCGCCCCAGCTGATCCTCCTCGAACGGGTCGGCCCCCGCGACGTAGGCGACGAGCTCGGGCCGGTGCTGGGCCAGGATCTTCGGCACCCAGTGATCGAGCGCGGCCAGGTACGTCGCGCCGTCGACGCCGGCGTCGAGACCGATGTCCTGGTCGCTCGGCGGCTTCACGGCCGGATAGTTGTCCTCTTCATGGATCGAGAACGTGAATACCGAGGGGTCGTGGCGGAAGATCGCCGCGGTCCCGTTCCCCTGATGCACGTCGACGTCGATGACCGCGGCGCGCCGGATCCGCTTCTCGTGCTGCAGGTCGCGAATCGCGATCGCGATGTCATTGAAGACGCAAAAACCTTCTCCGTGGTCGGGGAACGCGTGATGAAAACCGCCGGCAAGGTTGATTCCGATCTTCCGCTCCAGCGCCAGGCGAGCGGCTTGGATGCTCCCTCCCGCGCAGAGGAACGACGCCTCGACGAGCGACTCCGAATAGGGGAGCTCCAGCACCATCTCCTCGAGCACCGAGAGGTTCCCGGAAACCATCTTGTCGACATAGGCACGGTCGTGCACGCGGAGCACCTGGTCCATGCTGGCCCGCTTTGGCACGACGATCTCCTCGTCGCGCAGAAGGCCCCGCCGCACGATCTCTTCCCGGGTCAGCTGGAACTTCCGCATCGGAAAGACATGAAGGCCGATCTCGGCGAAGTACGCGTTCGAGTGGACGATGCCGGGGCGGGTACTCATGGCCCCACGGGTACCAGCCGTCGGAAGAGCACCACGAGCCCCGCGGTCCCGTACGCGAGCGCCAGGGTGGTGGAAACCGCCGTCCACGTCGCCGGCAGGACGGAGCGTAGGAAGCTCCACCTGGGGAGGTGGGCGAGCGCTCGGAGAATCTCCGATTCGGGGAGTACGACCGCCACGTAGAGGAAGCCCCATAGGAAAGCGATCGAGAGGAATCGAGGCCATTCGGGGATGACGCGTCTCAGGAACAGCGCCGCGCTCAGACCGATCGAGCGCAACGGTCCTCTGTTCTCGAGCAACAGGAAGGGTGCGGCGAAGAGGACGAGGGCGTTCGTGACCGCGAGCCAGGAGCAGCACGCCACCAGCGAGCCGCGGAGCACGGCCGCTTGCAGCGTTAACAGCGTCTCGGCGTCAAGGGTGCCCCCCGTCGCGAGCACCGCCCGCACCTCACGCATGGTCAGGGTGACGAAGAGGACCGCGGGCGGGCCGAGCACGACCGCCGCCTGGACCAACCCCGATATCGCGAGGGGGCCTGTTCTCCGGAAGACGACCTGCGCTGCCGTTCGCTCGTTCGCCGGCTCCCCGAGCTCGAGGGAATCTTGGAGCGGGATGAGGAGGAGGAAACCGATGCTCAGCAGGGAGAACACGACGGCCGTCAGAAGCATCGAGGTCAGCCCCGGGATCGGCCCGGCAGCTTCGGTGAGCGGTACGGGACCGCGGAAGAATTCCTCCGCCAGGCCGGCCCGCACGAAGCTGACGATCGCCACCGAGAGGAGAATCCCCGACGCGGGTCGGAGCGACCGGCGGCCGAGCGAGATGGCCGCGCTCAGAGCTTCGGCCGCGCGCAGGAGGGCCCCCTCCACGCCGATCTACTCGAAGCGGTAGGGGTTCGCGGCCGGGCGACCTTCCGGCTCGCCGGACGCGTCCGGGTCCGCCACACCCGTGCGCGCCGGGACGGCGGCGCGATAGAGCACCATCAGCGCGGCCACCGAGAAGGGGAACAGAAACGCCGACACCGCCGCCTCCCAGATCGCGCCCGCGATCTTGAAAGCGGGGTGATCGACCGAGGCCGCGGCGCTCACTGCATCCAAGATCCCCGCCGGCAGCGATCCGGCCACGCCCGCGATCACGAGGAGCAGGAGCGCGACGAGGAGCCTGCCCAGGATGCCCCCGAAATGGCGCCCGACGATCCCGAAGCTCTGGCGAATGCCCGCGAACGGGCCTCGTCCGTCGAGCACCACCAGCGGGATCGTGAAGAGGAGAAAGAGCAGGATCACGATCAAGTAGAGGAAGGACGGAGCGAGCGACGCGAGCACCAGCAAGCGGACGAGCTCCTCGGGCTTCGACGGCAGCGCGCCGAGCAGGAGCGCGGCGCCGGTGAAGAAGAGCGCGGGCGGTCCGACGACGAGAACCGCCTGCGTGATCACCGAGATGACGAGGGGCACGAGCCGCTCCAAGACCAACCGGACGGCAGCGCCGAACGACCGGGGCTCGCCCCGGAGAATCGAGTCTTGAAGAGGCAGAAACGGCGTGGTGATGAGGACGAGCATCGGAAGGTAGGCGACGATGTACATCGCCGCGGTCAGGACGAGCGTCCTCTCGTCGTAAACGCCGAACGGGGTCGACGAGTCGCGCGATAGGGCGAGGTAGAGCCCCATTCCGAGCCGGTAGAAATAGAGAAATCCGAGCGCGGGGAGGCCACGGCGCAGCGAGGCGAAGCCCAGCGCGATTACCGCGCGCAGGTAGGTGTCGATGGGTGGGAGCGAGGAGCGGCCCGCAGGGGCCGCCGTTCCCTGGAGGACCATGGCGGCGGATTGTACTCCCCGGCGGGTTGGTCCCCAAGGGGAGTTAGGGTAGAGTCGCGGGCGCCATGAACCCCGACACGCTCTCACTAGAGTCCCGCGAGGACCTCGAGCTCGATTCCGAGCAGCGCGCCGCCGTCGAGCACGGAGGCGGACCCCTCCTGATCGTGGCCGGCGCCGGGACCGGGAAAACCATGGTGATCGCGCGCCGGATCGCCCGCCTGATCGAGACCAAGAGGGCCCGCCCGTCGCAGATCCTGGCCCTCGCGTTCAACGACAAAGCGGTCGCCGAGATGCAGGAACGGGTCGACCTCCTCGTCCCCTACGGCCACGCCGACGTGACGATTCGCACCTTCCACTCCTTCGGAGAGGAGGTGCTGGCCGGGCACGGGCTGGAGATCGGGATCGCGCCCGGATTCACCGTCCTCGACAAGACGGCGCAGGCGCTTTTCCTGGCCGAGCGGCTCGAGGAGCTCGGCCTGTCCCACTACGCGCCACTCTCGGACCCGACCAAATATCTGGCTGAGCTCGCGACCTACTTCGGCCGCGCGAAGGACGAGCCGCTCTGGCCCGACGAGCTGAGGCGCGCCGCAGATGCGATGGAACCGGACGAGCGGGACCGCGCGCTCGAGCTGGCCGAGGCGTACGAACGGTACAACCGGCTGCTCTGGAAGGGTGGGTTCCTGGACTTCGGCGATCTGCTCGCGCTCACGCTCCGGGTTTTCGACGAAAGCCCCGGCACCCTCCGCCGGTTTCAGGGGCGCTTCCTACACGTTCTGGTCGACGAGTTCCAGGACACGAACCCGGTCCAATTCAGGATCGTGTCTCGCCTCACGGCGACCCATCGGAACCTCGTCGTCGTGGGCGACGACGACCAGTCGATCTATCGATTCCGGGGCGCGCACTTGAAAAACATCCTCGAGTTCCGCGAGCGCTTTCCCGACACGGCCGAGATCGTGCTGCGACGGAATTACCGGAGCACGCGGCAGATCCTCGAGCTCTCCCGCCGGCTCATCCAGGTGAACCAGGAACGCCTCGAGACGCGATACGGCATCGTGAAGGATCTGACGACCGAGAAAACTGGGCCCGCGCCGCGGTATCGCGAGTTCGCAAGCGAGAGCGAGGAGGCCGAATGGGTCGCGGGCGAGATCGCGTCGGCGGTCGGGGAGGGCCGGCGGCGGTGGCGGGATTTTGCCATCCTCGTGCGCACGAACTTGCACGCGGAGCCGTTTCTGAGGGCCCTCGACGAGCGCGGCGCGCCCTACTACTTCTCGGGAAGCCGCGGTCTCTTCCAGCGCCCCGAGGTGAAGGAGCTGGTCGCGCTCCTCCATTCGATCTTCCAGGAGACCCGGCCGGAGTACCTCTATCTCCTCGCCTCGGAAGGGTACGCGGTGCCGGAGGACGACCTCTCTCGCCTCATGCACCGGCTGCGCGTCGAGCCGGGGAGCTTCCGCAGCCTCCTCGAGCGCGCGTCCCGCGGCGCCGCTGTGGTCCCGATCTCGGAGGAAGGACGCGAGCGGCTTCAGCGGATGATCGAGGATCTCCGGATGCTCCAAGAGTTCGCGCGCGGGAGGCGAACCGGAGAGGTCCTCTATCGATACCTCGAACGCCGCGGAGTCCTGCGCGACCTGGTCGCCTCGGAGCGCTTCGAGGACGAGGCCCGCGCCCGGAACATCGTCAAATTTTTCTCGATCGTCCGATCGTTCGAGAAGGTGGCCCTCTCAGACCGGGTCGCCCTGTTCCTGCGCCATCTCGATGCGATCCAGGAGTACGGGGAGGACCCCGCCGTGGCGGAAATTGATGCCGCGTCGGACGTCGTCCAGGTGCTCACGATCCACAAGGCGAAGGGCCTCGAATTCCCCGCGGTCTACCTCGTGCAGCTCGCGGCCGACCGGTTTCCGACCCGATACCGGAGCCAGGCGCTCGCCCTCCCCACCGAGCGCTCGCCCGAGGACGGATCGGAGAGCGCGTCGCATCGCGAGGAAGAGCGGCGGCTCTGCTACGTCGCGCTCACCCGGGCCCGCGAGGAAGTAACGATGACCTACGCGCGCGACTACGGCGGGATAAGCGACCGCGAGCGAAAGCCGAGTCTCTTCCTGCTCGAAGCCTTCGATCTCGGGAAGCCGGTTCCGTCCCGGCGTCGCCGTCGCGCGCTGGAGGAATTGGAGGAGCACCGGCCCGTGGACGGCGAGGGCGCGCCGCCGCCCGGCCCGCCCACGCCGCGGGAGCCGCTCCAGCTCAGCTTCCGCCGACTCGAGGATTACGAGACCTGCCCGCTCAAGTACCGCTTCCTGCACGAGATCTCCGTGGAGCCGATCCTGACCAGCGACCACCGCGTGAACTTTGGGAATGCGATCCACCAGGCGGTTGCGTTCGCGCTGGGACAGCGGATGCGCGGGGAGGTCCCGACCGCCGACCAGATGGTCGATGTGCTACGGCGGGCGTGGCGGAGCGAGGGCTACCGGTCGGAGGAGCACGAGCGGCGGAGGTTCGAGCAGGGGGAGGAGGCGCTCCGCGCGTTTCTCGCGAGGGAGATCGCTTCGGGGCCGCCGCCCACGGACGTGGAGCGGCACTTTCGCGTGAAGCTGGACGACGTCATTGTGACCGGGAGCATCGATCGCGTGGAAGAGGGTCCCGACGGGGTCGTCCTGATCGATTACAAGACCTCCGAGATCGACGACCCGGAGAAGGCCGACGAGAAGGCGAAGGAAAGCCTCCAGCTACACGTCTACGCGCTGGCTTACAGGGAGATGACTGGCCAAACGCCGGTCCGTCTCGAGCTGCGGTACGTGCTTACCGGGGAGGTTGGAAGCACCGTTCCGACGGAGGATCGCCTGGAGAGGACTCGAGGTCGAATCGCGGCGATCGCCGATTCGATCCGGGCGGGGAAATTTGAAGCGCGGCCGAGCGAGCGGACCTGCTCGATCTGTGCCTGCCGGCCGATCTGCAAAGACTCGGCCGTGCCGATCTAGGCGGCCGTGAAGCCCCTTCGAGTCTAAACGACAATTTGATATCGTTATGGCCCAATCCCCCCCAGCCCCCTGCCGCCGCGTGCGAGAAGGCACAGCCCGGAACGCAACTCGTGGGACGTAGATGATTCGCGCCATAATCACTTTGTGCCACTTGGGTACCGGAGTTGCTCTCCTCACGTCATTGTTGGCTAGCAGCGCCTCGGCATCACAGGCGACGTCGAAGCAATCGCTGGCGACTGCGGCAGAACCCTGGGCGATCTATTTCCCGACTGGTGTTTCGGACGTATCCGATGGAATTCGTTTCGACCTACCCGACTCCCTCAATTCGTTTGCGGTTGCTCGAAGGACACCATACCTGCTGCGACCGAGCAACCCTCCGGGAAAGCCCATGCCGCTGAAGGGGTGGATGACAGGTGGTTGGGGGTCTCGACCGCCTCGCGCATCTCATCGCCTGGGAATGTTCACCGTCGAGGGCGACAGTTGTTGGCAAGAAGTCTTCCCTTGGCCATGGACTCAAACGTGCGGCGCACAGTCCGCTCGCTTGGACAGCCTAGAAGAGCACCCGTGCGTCCCGTGCGTTGCGCTCTACGACACCTCAGGAAATTGTCGCGCGACATTCGTCGGTGCACGCGACCCCGCTTGGTCGCCCGACGGCACCCGACTCGCGTTCCGGACCGTTCGGAACGCAACGGTCTTCGCCGAAGGCGGTCTGAGAGAATTCCCAGAATCGCCTGAGAGTGTTGTCGTATTCACGCCCTCGACCGGCCTCCACAAGGCTTATCCCGCACCGACTGATGCCGTCTCGTGGCTGGACGACGAGGCTCTCCTTCTCGAGTTTCAGGGTCTCCGCTACGGGTTAACTCTCGAGAGTGGATACGTCGGTCGCGACCCGAATCAGAAGCACGTGTTCATGGCGGGCGCCGTGTCTCCCGATGGGAACTACGTCGTCCAGACCGGTCACTGGGGAGACGGAATCTGGGATTTCCAATCGTCGAGGGCCGGAATCTGGGATGTCCATGGCAAGAAGGACTACTTGCCGGACATCGCGCGAATCGTGGATGCGAGATACGCTAGGCTCTCGCAGAATTCTTTTTGGCTTCGCGGGAAGGACTACCCCCACCACCTATGCATCGGGGTGGGCCGTCTCACGGTGGGCCCGCAGCACAACATGATCGCCAGGTACCGAGACTGCGAGACGCTGGTCATCGACGTCGAGAAGCTCATCGTGATCCGGCGGATCGGCGGGGCATTTATCGGGCCGACGGTCGGCGAGCAACACGTCTTGGTGTGGCAGGAAGGTCGGCTGAAATACTTTCGGCTTTAAGGGCCGGAAATGGGCCTCAAAGCGCGCGGTTGGTCTTTAGGCGGCTAGCACCGTGTCCAAAAGCGACGTGATCTGGTGCTTGGGGACGGCGCCCACGATCTGCTCGACGAGCTTGCCGTTCTTGAAGATATAGAGGCTGGGGATGCTCTGGATCCGGTACTGCGAGGCGATCCGCTGGTTGGCATCCACGTCGACCTTCGCCACCTTGATCTTCCCCTGGTACTGCCGGGCGACCTCTTCGACGACCGGGGCGACCATGCGACAGGGGCCGCACCATTCCGCCCAGAAGTCCACCAGGACCGGAATGTTTGACTTCAGTACTTCCGCGTCAAATGTGCTGTCGCTCACCTGAAGGACGGCGTCGGACATGGACCATGCTCCTTTATATCGGGTGCTCCGAGTTCGCTCGAACGAGGCGAACGATGGGGCACTCAGGTTATCCACTTTGATGCCGCCGATCAAGGCCGGATTCCGCGTCCCGACCGTCTCCGTGGGCCGCGGGAGCGGGGTCGGGGCTAGTGGATTTCTCCCGTGGCACCCGTCGCGTTGACAGCCCTTCCCGACCTTCCTACACTAAGGGGCTCGTGATCCTAAGCCTACCCCACCCCTCCACGGTCCCGGGGACTGCTTGATCGAGGTCCAGAAGCTCCTCAAGACATTTCACGATCGGAAGCGGGGCGAGGTCGCCGCCGTCCAGGACGTCTCCTTCGTCTGCCCGCCCGGCAAGGTCTTCGGGCTCCTGGGCCGGAACGGCGCGGGCAAAACCACGACGCTCCGCATGCTCGCCACCATTCTCGTTCCCACTTCGGGCACCGCCAAGGTCGCCGGACACGACATTCTAGAGAAGCCGGCCGAAGTGCGCCGCTCGATCGGCTACCTGTCGGGAGAGACGAAGCTCTACGATCGCTTGACCGGCCGCGAGCTCTTGACCTATTTCGGCACGCTCGCTTCGATGACCTCCTCGTCGATCGTCGCGCGGATCGAGGAGCTGCGGGGCCCGTTCGGCCTCAGCGATTTCCTCGATAAGCGTATCGGAAAAATGTCGACGGGCATGAAGCAGCGCCTGTCGATCTCCAGGGTCGTCTTCCACGATCCCCAAGTCCTCATCTTCGATGAGCCGACGGCGGGGCTCGACGTGATCGGCGCCCGAGCCGTCCTGAGCCTGATCCAGGATCTGAAGAAGAAAGGACGGACGGTGATCTTCTCGACGCACATCATGACCGAGGCGGAGCGGATCTGCGACGAGATCGCGATCATCGAGCGCGGGCGAATCCTCGCGCAGGGGTCCGTGGAGTCGCTGCGGCAGAAATCCAATCAGAGCTCGCTCGAAGACGTCTTCGTCGAGATCGTGGGGAGCGTCGACGGTGAGCGGTAAAATGCTCGCGGTGTTCCGGAAAGAGGTGATCGACACGCTCAGGGACGGGCGGTCGATCTTCGCGATATTCGTCTTCCCGTTTCTTCTCTACCCGGCGATGCTCTTCTTCATCTCCTGGATGCACATGAAAGAGGGCGAGGAGGCGAAGGCCCTCGAGGTGCGCGTGGGCGTGGTCGGTGGGGCCACGCTGCCGTTCCTCGCCGACAGCCTCGCGGCGATGCCCGGCGTGACCGCGGTGCCGCTCGAAGCGGCGCCCGCCTCGATGGATGACGCCCACGTGAACGCGGTGCTGGTCGTGCCCGCCGGGATTCTCGGGTCGATCGCGCGGGGGGACAGCGCGCGGGTCGAGCTTCTGTACAAGGAGGCGGACAACAAGTCGTCCGCGGCAGCCGCGCGGATCGAGCGGATCCTGGACCCGGTACGCCAAGCGCTCACTGTCTCGTGGGCGCAGAGCCACGGCGCGCATACCGACACGCCGCCGCTGTTGGTCGTCGAGAAGAAGGACGTCTCTCTCAAGAGCGAGATGGGCCGCTACATCGCCGCGCTCCTCATTCCGTACCTCCTCATGGTCATGATGGCGGCCGGCTCGATGCAGACGGCGATCGACGCGACGACCGGCGAGAAGGAGCGGAGTACGCTCGAGACCCTGCTTGCGACCTCGGCCTCGCGCGCCGAGCTCCTGCTGGGGAAGTGCGCCGCCGTGATCGCCGCGGCCGTGACGGGCGCGGTCACCGGTATCACCGGGCTCTGGTTCACGTTCGCGGTCGTCGCGAAGGCGTTCCCGGCCATGGGGACCAGCGAGCTCGAGCTCTCGATCGGGCCCGACAAGCTGATCCTGATCTTCCTGACCCTGCTGCCGACGGCCGTCTTCCTGAGCGCGGTCCTGGTCGCGATAGGCTGCTTCGCGCGGAGCATGCGGGAGGGCCAGACCTATGCGTCGTACGTCTACATGGTCGCCATCTTCATGGGACTGGGAAGCCTTGGCCAGCAGACGCCTTCGATGTCTCGATTCTTCATCCCGTTTCTGAATACGGCCCTTCTCCAGCGCGAGATACTCACCAATTCCGTGCAGCTGCTACATGCCGTCGCGGCCGTGGGCGTGACGACGGCCGCGGCCGCGGTCATGCTCACGATCGCGGTCCGACTATTCTCGAACGAAGCCGTCCTCTTCCGGACCTGAGGACGAAAAGCCGGGGCCGATGGGCGCCCGACCGGAGGAACCATGAAGAGCGACGTCGACAGACTTCTCGAAGAGCGCGGGCTCTCGGCCGCGATCATCCTGCGCGGCGAGACCCCGAACCCGACGTTCCGCTACCTCGCCGGGCCCGCGGCCGCCCACATCAGCGCGGCGATTCTCGTCTGGCGCCCGGGCCAGCGGCCGCACTTGGTGCACGCCGCGATGGAGCGGGACAGCGCCGCCGCGACTGGATTCGAGCTGAGCGAATATGGGTCGCACGGCTATCGGAAGATTCTCGAAGACGAAGGATCGCGGGAGCGCGCCAACGCCCGGCTTCTGGTCAAGGTGCTTGGGGAGCTGGGGGTGAAGGGCCCCGTTCTGATTCACGGCTACGGCGAGGTCGGCCGGAACTACCACGTCTTGAATCGCCTCCGGGAATGGGCGCCGGGGATCGAGATCGCCGAGGACGAGGATCTCGGCCTCTTCGACCGGGCTCGGCTCAGCAAGGAGCCGGACGAGGTCGACGCGGTCCGGACGGTCGCGGGAGCTTGTGGAAGGGCCTACGAGCGGATCCGCAAGGTCATCGGCCGCGGCCGTCTCGAGGGAAAGCGGCTCAAGGATTCCGAAGGGTGGGTCACCATCGGCAGGCTGCGACGTGAGGTGAGGAAGGTGTTCTTCGACGCCGACCTCGAGGAGCCGCACGGGAACATCATCGCGATGGGGCGGGACGCGGGCGTCCCCCACAACGTGGGGAACGACAGCGATGTGATCGAGGAGGGGCGACCGATCGTGGTCGACCTCTACCCGGTCCAGTCGGGCGGAGGCTACTACTTCGACGTGACCCGCACGCTCTGCGTCGGGCGCGCGCCGGCCGAGCTCAAGGAGCTCCACGCGCTCGTGCGCGAGGCCGTCGAGCGGACGGTCAACTCGCTGGCGACGGAGACCCCCGCGCGCATGTACCAGGAGAAGGTCTGCGATCTCTTCGAGCAGCGCGGACACAAGACGATCCGACAGGACGAGCGGCTTCAAGAGGGCTACATCCACGGCCTGGGGCACGGGATCGGCCTCGAGGTCCACGAGCGGCCGCACCTGGGCGGCCCGTCCCAGAATCGCGACCGCATCGCGCCGGGCTCGCTCTTCACCGTGGAGCCGGGTCTCTATTACCCCTCGCGCAACCTGGGCGTTCGGATCGAGGATGTGGTCTACGCTCGCCCGGACGGATCCTTCCAGAACCTGACCCAGATTCCCTACGAGCTCGAGGTCGCGCCCGCGTCCTCCTGATGACGCGCATGACGCCCGCCCGGGAGCGAGCCCGATGAGCCGCGTTGCCGCGTCGACCCGCCGCCGCCGCGAGCGGGCAATCCTCGCGGGCCGGGCTCCCGCGCGCTTTGCCAACGGGGCCGACCCCTTCACCGAGCTTCGCCTCCTCGCGGAAACCGCGGGGGCCGAGGTGCTGGGCGAGGTCCTCCAGCGGCGCGCCTCCGTCCGCTCTTCGACGTTTCTGAGCAAGGGCAAGATCGAGGAGGTTCGTTTGCTATCCGAGGAGCAGGACGCCACCCTCTTGCTCATGGACGACGACCTCTCGCCCGCGCAGAGCCGCAATCTCGAGGAGGAACTGGATCTGCGCGTCGTGGACCGGAGCGGTCTCATCCTCGACATCTTCGCGCGGCGGGCACGGACGCGGGAGGCGCGGCTTCAGGTCGAGCTGGCGCAGCTCGAGTACGTTTTGCCGCGGCTGACCCGCATGTGGGAGCACCTCTCGCGTCTCGGAGGCGGAATCGGCACGAGGGGGCCCGGCGAGACCCAGCTCGAAGTCGACCGCCGGCGGATCCGCGAGCGGATCGCGAAGCTCAAGCGGGAGCTGGAGGGCGTGGTGCGCGAGCGGCGCGTCCAGCGGAAGGGGCGCCTGGGCTGCTACAAGGTCTCGCTGGTCGGCTACACCAACGCCGGGAAATCGACCCTCTTCAACGCCCTCACGCGGGCGCGCGTCTTCGTGGAGGACCAGCTCTTCGCGACCCTCGACCCGACGACGCGCGTCTATGCCACGAGCGGGCGCACGCGCGCGCTGCTCACCGACACCGTGGGATTCATCCGGAAGCTCCCGGCGCATTTGGTCGCCTCGTTCCGCGCGACCCTCGAGGAGGTGACCGAGGCCGATCTCCTCCTTCACGTGGTCGATGCCGCCGAGCCGAGCCCGCAGGTCCACATCGACGCGGTCGAATCGGTCCTGGAAGAGATCGGCGCGCTGGGCCGGCCGCGCCTCCTCGTGTTCAACAAGATCGACGCGCTGGCCGACGAGGTCGGCCTCATCGGCCTGCGCGCGCAGCATCCCGGCGCGGTCTTCGTCTCCGCGGTGACGCGGGAAGGGATTCCGGAGCTGCGCGAGGAGTCGATTCGGAGGCTCCGCGCGGAGGACGGCTCTCTCAGGCAGCAGGAATCGCCGAACGGGGAGTGATGGATCGGGATCGGATCGCCCGGATTCAGGAGGCGCTCCGGGAGGAGGGGCTCCTCGGCTGGCTCCTCTTCGATTTCCACGGCGTGAACCCGATCGCGCGGTCCGTCCTCGAAATGGCGGACGGGCCGACGGCCCCCAAGACCACGCGGCGTTGGTTTTATTTGGTCCCCGCGCGCGGCGAGCCTCAAAGGGTGGTCCACCGCCTGGAGCCGCGCTCCCTCGATCATCTCCCCGGCGAGTCCCGGATCTACCTCACGTGGCAGGAGCTGGATCGCGCGCTTGCCGACGTCATCGGGCGGCTCCTCGCGTCCGGCAGCTCGGGCCCCGCGGGCGCCAAGATCGCAATGGAGTACTCGCCGCTCGCGCGGCTCCCCTACGTCTCGCGGGTCGACGCCGGGACGGTCGAGCTGGTGCGGGGAGCGGGAGCCGAGGTCGTCTCCTCCGCCGACTTGGCGCAGCGCTTCGGCGGAGTGCTTCCGCCGGCAGCGCGGGAGGATCACCGTCGCACCGGGGCCATCTTGCACGGCGTCATCCAAGGCGCGCTCGAGCGGGCGCGGGAGCTCGCGCGCTCCGGCGCGCGGCTCACCGAGGTGTCGCTCCAGGCCTGGATCCAGGAACGATTCGCCGAGGCCGGCCTCGTCTCGAGTGACCCGCCCACGGTCGCCGTGAACGCGCACTCGGGCGACCCGCACTTCACGCCCGCGCCGGACCACGATGCCCCCATCGTCCCCGGCGATTTCATCCTCATCGACGCGTGGGCCAAGGCCGCGCGGGCAGGAGCCGTGTACGCCGACTACACGCAGGTGGCGTTCTTGGGCCCGTCGGCGCCCGAGCGGCATCGGGAGGTGTTCGCCGCAGTCCGCGACGCCCGCGACGCCGCGATCGCGGCGGTGGGTGACGCGCTCCGCGCCGGCCGCGCGATTCGCGGCTGCGACGTGGACGACGCGGCCCGCGGCGTGATCCGCGAGCGGGGCTTCGGCGAGCGATTTGTGCACCGGACCGGGCATTCGATCGGAACGGAGGTGCACGCGAACGGAGTCCACCTGGACAACCTCGAGACACGGGACGAACGCCGGCTCATCGAGGGAACGCTCGTGTCCGTGGAGCCGGGAGTCTACCTCGACGACTTCGGCGTCCGGAGCGAGGTGAACCTCCTGATCGACGGAGGGGAGGCCATCGTGACGACCCAGCCGATCCAGCGCGAGCTCCCCGCGCTCCTCCCGTAGCCGGCGATCATGGCGACCGCGACGGTGCCGCTCCGCGAGATCCGCTTCCGCACCTCCCGCTCCGGAGGTCCTGGCGGACAGAACGTGAACAAGGTGGAGACCAGGGTCGAGCTTTGGTGGGGCCTCGAGGAATCGCCGTCGTTCACGCCCGCGGAAAAGGTCCGCCTCCGCGCGTCGCTGGGCCGGCGCCTGGGCGCGGACGGTGGGGTCCGCGTCGTGAGCCAGAAATTCCGGAGCCAGTCCCGAAATCGCGAAGCCGCGGTGGAGCGGCTGCGCGAGCTGGTGGCCGACGCGCTCCGGCCCCGCAAGTCGAGGCGCGCGACGCGACCGACAGGGTCCTCCCGGGAAGCCCGGCTCGAAGCGAAGAAACGCCGGGCGGCCACGAAGCGACTCCGAATCAGGGGGCCTCACTTCGACGGCTGAGAAGCCGGGTCCGACCGATCGCTCCATGCAAGTGATTTACTGGTAATCAGTTATAGCGCGAGCCCACTCTCCGCGTCTCCGCCAACCTCCCAGAATCCCCTCAATAAGATCGCCCCAGAAGTCGATATGTAACGGGGACTAACGGTCGCCGGTGCGCGGGGGCCGTTTAGTTCCGCCGCCTGCTCCAGAACCGGAATTCAGACCGCGGCACCCGGAGAGAGATCCGTCCGATGAAATCGTTTCCGATCAAGCCCGGGCCAGCGGTAATCGCGGTTTCCGCGCTGGCGCTCGTCGCCCTCGCCGTCGCGATCCCCATCGTCTGGAAGCCAGCGGCGTTTCGTCCCGCCGGCACCGACGGCTCCACCCCGCCCGGTGCGCACGGCACCGCGCGGCCGCCCGAGCCGAAACCAGGGCCGACGGTATTCCGATTCTTCCAGGAGAACCCGACGAACCTCGACGCGGCGCTGGCATCGGACGCGTACTCGTCGACGGTCATCGCACAGATCTACAGCCCCCTCGTGGGCCTCACCTCGAGCCTCGAGCCGACGCCCCAAGCGGCGGACAGCTGGACGATCTCGCGCGACGGCCTGACCTATGTTTTTCACATCCGCGAAGGCGTGCGCTTCCACAACGGGCGCGCCGTGACCGCCGGCGATTTCGCCTTCAGCCTCACGCGCGTGTTCACCGAGCCCTTTCTCTCGGAAGGCCTCGCGGCCGGATACTTGGACGCGATCGAGGGCGTGCCGGAGTTCATCGGGGGGAAGGCGAAGGCGGTGCGGGGCATCCAGGTTCTCGACGACCGCCGACTCCGGATCCACTTGAGCCGGCCGTACCGTCCGCTCTTGACCGCGCTGGCGCTCGATCAGACCTCGGCCGTGCCCCGCGAGGTGCTGGAGGCGCGCGGCAAGCAGGCCCTTGAAGTCACGCCCGTGGGCTGCGGCCCGTTCCGCTTCGTGCGCCGCGAGGGGGCTCAGGGCGTCGTGCTCGCCGCGAACCCCGACTACTTCATGGGACGCCCCGCCATCGACACCCTGATCTTCCACGCGCCGCAGGGCGACGTGACCTCGCTGGGAGCCGACGCGCTCCTCGACGGGCGGGCGACGCTGAGCGCCCTTCCCGCCGATCGGATCGAGGAATTTCGCGCGCGCCGCGGCATCACGATGCTCCGGTGGCAGGATCTGAGCCTCGCCTTCCTCGGCATGAACGCGACCATCAAGCCGCTCGACGACCCGCGTGTCCGCCGCGCGATCGCGCTCGCGGTCGACCGTCAGGCCATGCTCGACCTCCAGCCCGAGGGGAAGACACTCGCGCAGGGGATTCTCCCTCCCGGCCTTCCCGGGTACACGCCGATCCAGAAGACCTATCCGCACGATGTCGCGCGGGCCCGCGCGTTGCTGACCGAGGCCGGATTTGGTCCGGAAAACCCGCTGCCGAAGCTCCGGCTCTACCGTCGGAGCACGACCAACGCCAAGACCCTTCAGGTCGATTCGCTCATGGTCCGCTCGCTTGCCGCGGCCGGCATCCCCGTGGAAACCCGCTACGTGACGTGGGCGGTCCTCGACCGCCTCATCACCGCGCGAAAAGCCCCGATGTTCGCGCTGTCCTGGGTGGCCGACATCCCCGACCCCGATACGTTCCTTCGGGCGCTCTTTTACTCGTCCAGCGGAACGAACTACTTCCGCTACTCGAACTCGACGGTCGACTCGCTCCTGGACGTGGCGCGAGGCGCGGACGATCCCACCCTGCGCCAGAGCGCCTACGAGCACGCCGAGGAGCTGATTCTTCGCGAGGCCCCCTTCGTCCCGCTTCACAACCCGGCCAGCTTCATCGGCCTGCGCGACGAGGTCGTGGGACTGGAAATGAACCCGTTGGGAATCTCCACGCTGGCCATGGAGAAGCTCCGCTTCGCGGGGCCGAGGCACGATGAGGAACGGCGAAGCGCCGGTCGCTGACGGTCCGCGGCGGCCCCGCGCCGGCCTTCAGGCCCGTATCTTCATCACCTTCGGGGTGATCGTGGTCGGGCTCGTCTCGGCCGCCGTCACCTTCTTCGTGCGGAGCGAGACGGACTCGCTCCTCCGCGAGACCCGGAAGCGCGGCTTCGCGGTGGCGCGCAGCATCGCGTGGCTCTCCACGCCCTCGCTTCTCTCCTACAACTACATCGCGCTGAACCAGGCGGCCAGCCGCTCCCAGGCCGGCAGCGAGATCGCCTACGTCGTGATCTATGACAAGGAAGGCCAGATCGCCGCCGACAGCCGCTCCCAGAATTCCTTCGGTCAGCCCCCGCGCGACGCGGCCGACTTCACGGCGCAGGCCGTGCGCGAGGAGCACTGGAGCTTCATCGAGCCGAACCGGCCCGGGGGCGGGCGAATCCTCGAGATTCTTCTCCCGGTCTACGTCGAGGGATACCAGGTCAAGTGGGGCACCGTGCGGGTCGGGATCTCCCTCGAGGGGCTCGATCGGGAGATCGCGGCGCTCACGCAGCATCTGATCATCGCCGGCCTCCTCGCGGCGATTCTCTGCCTCGTCGGCGCGCGCCTCGCGGCGCGAGGAATCACGCGCCCGATGGACCGGCTGGTGGCCGCCACGCGCGCGATCGCCCAGGGCGACTACTCCCAGCGTCTCCATCTCAAGAGCGGCGACGAGATCGAGACGCTCGCATGGCATTTCGACCGGATGGCCGACGAGGTGCAGCGCCAGCAGGCCGAGGCCCTGGCGAGCCGTGAAAACCTGGCGCGCCTGAACCAAGGCCTCGAAGCGGCCGTCCAGGCCCGGACGCACGCCCTGGCGGAGTCCGAGGGCAAGTACCGGATCCTCGTCGAGAGCGCGCCCCAGGGCATCCTCATCCTACAATCGGGGAAAGCGGTATTCGCGAATCCGGCGATCGAGCAGATGACCGGCCGCGCGGCCGCCGAGCTGCTCCGCGCCGGCTTCGACGCGGTGACCCTCTTCGCCGGGGAGTCGGTTCCGGCGATTCTGGAAGCCTTCGCGACCCCCGAGCATCCTCGCACGCAGCTCGCGGCGGAGGTGCTCCACGCATCGGGTCGCCGGATCTTCGTCGAGATGCAGATCGCTCCCCTCGTCTTCCAGAACGCGCCCGCGACGATGATCTTGCTCTCCGACGTGACGGCGCTCCGCGACCTTCAAGAGCGGCTCACCCGGGGCGAGAAGCTCCGCGCCCTCGGCGAGCTGGCGGCGGGCGTGGCCCACGACTTCAACAACAACCTCGGCATCATTCTCGGCCGGGCGCAGCTCCTCCTCATGCGGGCCACCGATCCGGAGACGGCGGCCGGTCTCCAGGTCGTTCGCCAGGCCGCGATGGACGCCGGCGAAGCGGTCCGGCGGATCCAGCAATTCAGCCGCGTCCGCGAGGACCGGGCCCAAGAGGTGATCGATCTGCCGGCGCTCGCCGAGGAGGTCGTGGAGATCACGCGCGGCAAGTGGAAGAACGAGAGCGAGCGTCGCGGCGTCAAGGTCGAGACGAAGATCGAAGTCGAGGATCCGCGCCCGATTCTCGGGTCGCGCGCGGAGATCCGCGAGGCGCTCACGAATCTCATCTTCAATTCGGTCGACGCGCTCCCGAAGGGTGGGACGATCACGATCCGCTGCCGCTCGGAAGAGCGGTTCGCGATCCTGGAGGTCGCCGACAACGGCGTGGGCATGACCGAGGAGATACGGGGCAGGATGTTCGAGCCCTTCTTCACCACGAAGGGAGTCTCCGGAAACGGGCTCGGACTCTCCATGGTCTACGGGATCGTGTCGCGGCACCGCGGCACGGTGGAGGTCGACACGATCCCGGACGCAGGTACGGTCGTCCGGATGCGCTTCCCTGCAACCGACCGGGAGAAGAACGCGCAGCCGGGACGCCAGATGGTCCGCGCGCCGTTCCAGGCCCGGATCCTCGTGGTGGACGATGAGCCCGAGATCCTGCGCGTCCTCCGCGATGCTCTGGAGGAGAGTGGCCACGTCGTGGAGACCGCCTCCTCTGGCACCGAGGGGATCGAGCGGTTCCGCGGCGCCACGTTCGACGCGGTCCTCTCCGACATCGGCATGCCGGACTTAAGCGGCTGGGACGTGGCGCGCACCGTGCGCCGGGAGGGTTCACCGGGCCTGATCCTTGGGCTGGTCACGGGCTGGGGGGCCACGATCAGCGAGGAGATGGTGACCGAGCACGGCGTGAATTTCGTGGTCGCGAAGCCCTTCGACGTAGAGGATCTGATCTCGAAGGTGAATCAGGCCATCAACGGCGGACCGGTCACGCTACCTCGAGCCGCTTCACCCACCTCATATCGCCCGACTTGAGCCGTCGCTCGCGGTAGCCGACCGCCTCGAGAAACCGCTCTCCGTCGTCATAGCCCGCGGGCACATCGGCCGCGATCGACGTCGCGCCGTGTTCCTCCACGAGAAATCCCTCGAGCAGCTCGAGCGCGGCGCGGCCGTAGCCGCGGCCCCGCTCCGCCTGCGACAGCACGAGCCCGCGCAGCACCGACGGAACCTCCGCGGAGCCGACCTCGACTTCCAGCGTTCCGATCAGGCTCTTGTTGTCCGTCCGGCGGACCGCGAAGTAGTACCGCGCGTCGTCGGTGATCGCGTCCTCGTACATCATCTCGATGTCCCCGGGGTCGAAGTCGGAGGAGCCGGTGAGGGCCTCGAAGTAATCGGGGGCGTCGAGGTAGACCTTCCAGATCGTGGGAAGGTGCTCCGGTCCGGGGACTTCCAGGTAAACCAATGGTCCGTCGATTCGGGTCGTCGTCGACGCGCTCATCGCAAGAGAACCGCCTTCTGCACGCGCACCCTCCCTTGAGCCTGCAGCCGGAACAGGTAGATTCCGGCCCCGACCGGTCTCCCGCGGTCATCGGTACCGTCCCACGTGAACGGCAAGGTCCCCTCACGCCCGCGCGAGTCGGCCAGGGTACGGACGAGCGACCCGTCGGCGCGGAACACGCGTACCACATAGGGGCCGTCCCGGTCCAGCGAGACCCAGAATTGAGCGCTCGGCCGGAACGGGTTCGGCCGGATCCGGCCCATCGCGAGAACCCGCGGCGCGCCTGAGGGGATCGTGACGCGAACCGGCCCCGCCTCGGCATCCAGCTCGCCCGGGCGCGAGACCGTGATCCAGTAGGAGTAGGTCAGCCCGGGGATCACATCAGCGTCTTCAAGCATTCCATCGTTTCGTTCCGCATGGATCGTCGCGATGCGCCGGCGCGGCTCCGCGCCGAACGCGCGGTCGAGCCCGACCGCGGCGCCGATTGCGTCCGCGAGCTTCCACTCGAGAGCAACCGCGGTCCGGCCGGGCACCACCGCCGCGTCGAAGCGCGTGACCTCTACGGCGATCGGCGCGCACTGGTCGTTCCCAGTCACGGTCACGTCGTCGATCCACCAGCCCAGCCCCTCGAGCGAATCGTTCGACCGGAAACGGAACCCGATCTGCACGACCCCGGACAGGCCCGTGAGCGGAACCTTGGCTTGGGTGAACGGAAGCACGCGCCCCGTCCATCGATCTCCGTTCGAGTAGCCGCCGACCGGTGTGAGCGTGATCCACGTCTCGCCGCCGTCGGTCGATGCCTCGACCGTGAGGCCGTCGTTGACGGGCTCGCTGTCGTAGCGCTGCCAGAATGTGAGCGTGTCCGCGATGCCGGCGAGGCGGATCGGCTGGGACATGAGCCGGGCATCCTGCGAGGGCGCGTAGCTCCCGATCGTGCCGCTCGGACCCAGGCGCCACGCGAACGAGGCGCCCAGCGTATGATCGAGCCCCCCCTCGCGGTGCCACTCGTTCGCCCCGTTGCAGTCTCCGGACGCCGCGGCCCAGCGGCGCACCTCGTTCTCGAAGTTTTCGCAAATGCCGGTCTTCGTCCCCACGAGAACCTGAACGCTGTCGCTGTCGACCAGACCCGGCGCGGCGAGGATCGAGAAAGACAGGTTCACCCCGCGCGGGTCGGGAGTGGAAAGAATGGTCGCCTGGATCACGGAGCCCGAGTCGACCCCCCCGAAGCTAGGAATCGAACCGTACAGGACGGAGTCCGGGTCGATGGTCATGAAGGACTCCGACCGAAGCCTCGCCTTGAGCGGGCCGGTCGGTGCCGCCGCGAGATTCACGAGCGGGAGCCTGAGGCGGACCGTCTCGCCCGGCTCGGCGAGGCCGTTGCCGTTGTTCGGAAACCCGTTGAAGGGAGAATCGTTGACCACGACCGCCTTGTGTCGCACGGAGATGCCGTTCACGAAGAAATCGGCTGTGATGTTGCCCGAGCTCTCCGAGAGATTCTTGATCGCGACCTGGCTCGGCCGATTGTCGCAGTAGGTTTTGCTGCTCGGGCAGGAGCTGGGATCGAACGAGGTCGCACCTTCCGGCCCGGGCCAGGGATCGTACTTGTCGCCTCGGTTTCCTTCCACGTTCCTCGTCTGCCCGCACGAAGTCTGCGGAGCGAGCGCGCCGCGGTGCACGTCCAGATTCTGCGCGCCCATGAAGCCGGAGAGAATCTCCGCTCCGCCGGCCTCCACCACGTCGAGCAGCTTGTGCGCGGCGTTGTTATTGCCCTGAGCGAAGGTGAGCGCGTCGTCGACGTGGTAGATGACGAGGCCGTGTGTCGCGCCGTCCCCCGCCTCGATGGACGAGCGGACGAGTCCCGCGTCGAAGCCGACCGGCTGGCGATTCTCGGCCAGGAAGTACTCCTGGGAATCCTCCCCGTTCGTCCAGAGGCGGAACACCTGGCCCGACGATTCCACCGGCGGAATCGTGACGCCCGCCGAGTCGTGGAGCACCCAGGTCGGTGCGATCCATCCGAGCCGGATCTTGGACCACGCCGACATGTGCGCGGGGCTCGACCCCGCGTTTTGCCCCGCGAGATGGCAGTAGACGCCCGAGCCCATGAGATCCCATTCCCCCACGCCCTCCGTTGCGCCCGGGGACGCGCTCAAGTCGTACAGATCCGGGAGCCCGAGGACATGGCCGAACTCGTGGCAGAAGACCCCGATCGAGATCAGCCCTCCCGCGGTCGAGATCGGAGAGTCGTATGCCCACTCCTCGGGCTCGGTGGTGAACGCGGACATCCGCACGTTGTCCTTGATCAGCGACCCGGGCAGCGTGAATTTGTGGGACCACATGTCGTTTCCGCTCCCCGTCTCCTCGCCGCCCGGTCCCGCGTGCACGACGAATAGCCCGTCGACGAATCCGTCGGGAGCGCCGTTGGGCCCGTTGTTGTCGAACTGGGAGAAATCGACGTCGGGATTGGCGAGGTCGACGGCGTCGGCCACCATCCCCTGCGAGTTCTTGGGGAACACGCCGAAGCCGGACTGGCCGTTCGTGTAGTAGCTATAGAGGCTGTCCGCCGTGTACCAACCGAGCACGACTCCATCCACGTCGAACTGCCCGCGCGATACTTCCCGGTAGTAGTCCCGAAAGCTGCCGCCGGGACGCGTGCCGACCGAGAAGAGGAGATCCTGATACTCGGCGGCGGTGTGGTTGAGCGTGTCGGCGGGGTTGTCGCGGAATTGGAGGAGGATCACGACGCACTTGAACGTGCCGATGGCGCCCGCGGCCATCGTCTCGGCCGCGTCGACGCCGGGTGCGCGATGGGGTATCCGGAACGGCGTTCCGGCTCGGGAAAGGTCGCGACTTCCGCGCCTGCCTGCAACATCCAGAGGAGGCGCCGCGTGCGCGGTCGACTCGGCAAGCAGCAAGCATAGCCCCGCGACGAGCCCCAACAGGCGCACGGAAGCCTCCACCCGGCAGTCGAAGTTGTGGGGTCGCTTAGAGTTGTGCGGGAACGGGCTTCGCGCGTCCGAATCCGGCGCGCTCCTGCTTCCCCCAGCCACCACGCCCTAAGATGATATCCACCAAGGCGCCTAAGCGAAAGAAGAGAGTGAGGATGCGGTAGGAGAAGTTCTCGAGGACGCCGATGCCGACCATCTGGGCGAAATCACCCCAGGAGCGGTAGAGACCGAAGGAGAGCTCTTCCAGGAAGACCGAGGAGATCGACAGAAAGGCGCCCGAGGTCACGGAGAGGAAGAGGAACGCCCAGAAAAAGACGGGCGAAAGAATACCGAGAAAGTAGCAGATCGGAATCAGGACGTAACCCACCAACTCCACGATCGGCCCCATGAATTCGAAGAAGAAATAGTACGGGAGCCCGATCCAGCGGAGCGAGCCCGAGTGTTTCCCCCAGAGCAGCGACTTGTGGAGCCAGAGCGAGTGGATGAGCCCGCGGTACCACCGGTTTCGCTGGCGCGCGAGGGCGCCGAGGGTTTCGGGCACCTCCGTCCAGCAGATCGGATCCGGGAGGAAGACGACCGCATAGGGACGGCGCTGCTCGCGCATCCTGCGATGCAGGCGGAGCACCAGCTCCATGTCCTCCGTCACCACTCCCCCGCGGTAGCCGCCCACCTCGATCACCACGTCCTTCCGGAAGAGGCTAAAGACGCCGGAGAGGATGAGAAGGTTGTTCATCGCGGAGAGGCCAAGGCGGCTCGCCACGAATGCGCGGAGATACTCGACCACCTGAAACGCGGCGAGAATGTTCGTCGGCAGCCTCGGCTCGACGACCCGGCCGCGCTCGACGCGGCATCCGTTCGCGACCCGCACCTGGCCCCCCACGGCGATCACGCGATCCGGATCCTCGAGGAACGGACGCACGACGCGCAGGAGCGCGTTTTCCTGAAACAGCGAATCGGCGTCGATCGTGCAGAAGAGCGGGTAGCGCGACAGGTTGAGCCCCGCGTTCAGCGCGTCGCTCTTGCCGGCGTGCTCCTTATCGATGACGGTCAGATGCGGGGTCGTCGCCGATCGGTAGAGGCCGCGGATCGCGCCCTTGATCTCGAGGCTCTTCCGGAAGACCAGATCGCGCCGCTCCAGGCGGAACTCCTGGCGCAGGCGCTCCATCGTGTCGTCGGTCGATCCGTCGTTGATGACGATGACCTCGTGCTGCGGGTAGTCGAGCGAGAGAACGGAGCGCACCGAATCGATCACGCCGGCCGCTTCGTTGTACGCGGGCACGAGGACCGTGATCGGGAAGGTGAAGTGGGACTTGGCGACGGCCTCATAGTCGGCGTAGAAGTTCTGCGCGAGCCGGCGCCGCATGTCGAAGAAGGAGAGAATCAGGAGTCCGAAGAGCACGAGCTGGAGCGCGCTGAAGTAGATCAGGATGACGAGGCTCGTCGTGTTGATCACATCCATCCCCCAGGGGGGAACAGTCCAGCCGTGCACGTTAGGCTCCTTCCCGCCTGGGCGCGATCGCGGTGACTCCCAGGGATGCGAGCGCCTCCACGGCGCTGTCGCGTGCGAACCGGTCCTCGCTCTCCAGGGCGGTCATGAGCGCCGGCTTCGCTGCCTCTCCCACGCGGACCAGCGCCTCGAGCGCGTTCCGACGCACCCACCACGACTGGTCTCGGAGCGCCTCCCCGAGGGAGCTCGCGAACGACGGGTCGGCGATCTTCCCCAGGGCCTCCGCCGCGTGAGCCCGGACATACCAGACCGGATCCTGGAGAAGCGGAGCGATCGTCGGCGCGCTCGACCGGTCCGCGATCATCCCGATCGCCCAGACGGCGGCCGAGCGGACATCCGGGTCGGTATCCTGGAGCGCCTCGCTGACGGAGCGCGCCGCCCGGGGATCCGCGATTTCGCCCAGGATCCGCGCCGCCCAGAAGCGGGCCTTGGGAGTGCCGTCGCGAAGGGTCTTGATCAGGAGCGGAGCGGTGCGGGGTCCCATCTCGATACAGATCGCGGCGATCCGCGCCGAGACCGCCTGATCGTGCTTGCCCAGGAGCGCGATCAGGGCCTCCTCGGCGGCCTGGAGCTTCATCCGCCCGAGGGACCGGGCGGCCACGTTGCGGACGTCGGGGTCCTTGTCGTCGAGCGCGTGGAGCAGCGTCGGAATGGACATGGGAAGCTTGAGCTCGCCCAGGATCCGGAGCGCGTGCGCGCGATTCCATTTGAGGCGGCTCTTCGCGTCGCGGAGGAGGCGGGCCACGATGCCGGCCTCCTCCAGGTGGCGCAGCACGTCGAGCCGTAGCGGGAGCTCGAGCTGGCTGATCTCCACCGCGGCGAGCTCCGACCACCGGCCGGTCATCGAGCGCACGATCACCGCCATCGCCTCCCGCTGCCCGTCGGGGGATCGAAGCTTCAGGAACGCGCGGCGCAGCTCATCGAGGAAACGTCTCTTGGAATCGGCCTCGCGATTCGAATAGACCTTGTTCGCGATCGCCGCGATGGTGGTCAACGCTACGATGCCGAGCAGGAGCCCGAGGGTGACGATCAGCGTCTCGAAGTGGATCATCGCCGCCCCCTCACCATCGCGCCGACGCGGAGAGACCGATGAACCAGGTCTCGTAAGAGTGGTTGTCGACCGAATACGCTCCCTCGATCGAGAGCGGGAGCGTGCCGAACGCGGTCATGTTGACGTTCCCGCTCCAGGCGTTGGTCCAGATATCGCTGAAATTCGTCGAGCTCATGCCGGCGAACTCATAGCGCAGGCTGTAGTCGAGGGCCGACCGCTCGACGTAGCCGGCCAGGGTGACGCCGGCGGCGCCGCGCACGCTTGCCAACGGCGTGAAGTAGCTCTGCGACGGAACATTCCAATCCCGGTAGGTCAACCGTCCGTCGAGCGCGACCGTTGGGACGCGGGTCTTGACCCGGTAGGTGACCCCGCCCGTCGTCATCCAGCTCCGGTTGTCGTCGGAATAGAATCCGCGCGATGCGGCCGCGTCCGCGGTGCCGCGGCCGTTCCATTGCCAGTCGAGCGCGGCCTCGTAATTGTCGAAGCGCCCGGGCGCGAATTCCCGGGGCCCGCTCGGCCTGGTCTCCTTGATCCCGACGTACTCCCGCCCCGCGGAGATCCGGGGCGTGAGCCGCCCCGAGTAGCGCCACAGGCGGCCGTTCCAGCCGAAGAACGTATCGTCACCGCGGAGAGGGAAGAGGGTGGCGCTGCCGCGCGGCTTGAACTTCTGATATTCCGCGCCGAACGCCGCCTGCCACGGATACCCGCGCAGAAGGGAGACGTCGGTGCGGTAGTCGACGCTCTTCACGTCGTAGTTCGTCGAGTCGCCGACCGCCGGCTTCTCGGTCAGCGTCAGCCACGCCACCCGACCGGAAACCTGGGCAGCGCGTCCGAGCGTCGCGCGGGCCAGTGCGAACGGCCCCTCCGTCTCGAGCGTGAAATCGGGGCCCGCGACGTACTGCCGCTCGCGGGCCGAGGTCCATCCGCCGCCGGCCGAGGGCAGGAGCGCGTCGCGCGTCGCTGACCGCTCGTCGGCGACGCCCTCGGAGTCGGCGCCCGTGCGCTCCGCCTTCTCGAGGAACCGGTCGGATGCGGTGGCGGCCCCCCGCCACCGGGCGACCGCCGCGAGCCCAAGCCACGCATCCCCGAGCTCCGGGTTTCGCGCCAGGAGCCGCTCGTACATCATCGATGCGCCCGCGAGATCGCCGCTCCAAGCAAGCGTGCGGGCGAGGCCGATCCGGGTCTCGACGTTCGCCGGGTCGGAGGCCAACGCGGCGCGATACTCGCGAATCGCCTCTTCGTGCCGTCCCGACCATGCGAGCACGCGCGCCCGATCGGCGCGAAGGCCCGCGTCGCCGGGCTTCTTTTTCAGGAGAACGCTGTATTCGGCGATCGATTCGTCGAAATGGCGTTGCCACGAGAGGACCCGCGCCAGAAGGAGGCGCGCGTCGTCGTCCTCGGGGTGATCCACCAGCTCCGCCTTAAGCAGAGGGATCGCCTCGACGTAGCGGTGGGCGCCCACGCTCTCCCGCGCGGCCTCAAGCTTGTCATGGGTGGGTTGCTCTATCGCGGGCTGGTCGTCCGCGGGCTGACTCGAAGCGCGCTCCGCCGCGGCGAGCAAAAGAAGAGGCAGAAGGAGCGGAAGTAGGGCGGTCAACGAGAGCCGCGCGCGGCGGCTAGCGTCTCTCCGCATCCCATCCAGTCTGTCGAGGTTCATCGCGGGCTTCCATTCCCTCAAAGGCTTCCCGGATCCGAATAGCAGAACGCTTTGTATGCTCTCTGGTTATCGGCGTTTCCCAACCGTTCCATAGGTACGACGCGCTTTCCGGGGTGGTTATCATAACTTCCTGCCCTGAAATCACTTGCGAGCTTTCTTGCGGGCCGAGAAAGTAACTCTCCTCGGGCCGGGCGGCACGGGCCCCCGGAAGGGAGGGCCCGAGGGAATCGGCGGCGAAGCCCGCCGCGGTCGTGGCCCAGGCCAAGAGCCCGATCCCCCGCGTCACGGTGGTCTCGGTATCCCGCGTGCCTGGCTTGTCATCCACCACCGCCAAGCTCGACGGGTCGCCGACGCTCAGGAGCCCCCACGGAATGGCGACCTCGATGGTCGAGCCCGCCGCGTTGAGCGCCCATTCCTTCTGCGGAGCCAGGCGGCCCCAATCGACATGCTTCGCCGGATAGAGCGTTCCGTCGCGAGCGACCCGCTCCCGATTTGTCTCGATCAAGAGCGGCGAGTAGAGGCCGTCCTTGTTCGCGACCGGTCGAAATGGCTTCTGGCTCCAGTCGAATCCCCGGGCCGTCCGGGTCACGGCGTAGGTCGAGTAGTTCATCGAGCCGTCGATAAACAGCTCGGCGCTGCCATCCGATCGACGCGACCGGTCGAACACGCCGCTGGCCGCCCCGCGCTCCGGGGGCTGAATGAGAAGCACGTACTCCGCGCCGCGCGACCAGGTGGCCCGGAGCGGCGCGGGGAGCCTGCGGTCGCCTCGCGCGGGGTCGAGCACGTCGAGGGAAACGCCGATCGCGCGGACGGCACCTCCCGGTGCGGCCGGCGGCGATCCGCGCGGCTCTCCTCCGCGCCTCGGCCCAGGGCGGCTCTTCCTCGAGAGCGCCCCCGGCGAGAGGTCGACGCGAAGATAAAGGCAGCTCTGGTCGGACGTCACGTAGAGCGCGGACAGCGGAGAGGCGCCGGCGCGACCCGTGGCTCTCGCGTACGGCGCGACGCCGGCCCAATCGTCGGTCTCGCCGTCGACCCGGATCGCGGGCGGCGGATCGAATGCGATCAGGCCGTAGTTCTCCTCCGCGTCGAGCACGTTGTGCCAGATCGGATCGCGATCCCGGGGCCACTCGACCCGCTGGACGAGCCAGTTCACCTTGAACCACTCGTCGAAGAGCGCGAAGAGGAGCGATCCCGCGCAGCCGGTGCCCGAGATGTCTTCCAGGAGGCGCGCGTCTTGGGCCCCCTGTTCCTCCTCCGAAGCGCCGCCGTGATGGATGCCCTGCGGCTGAACGTGCGCGATCCGCCGGCTCGACGGCACCCCGTACTCGCCGATCAGGAGCGGAAGGCCGCGCGTGTGCGCCTTCAAATCCGTCAGGTACCCGGCGTAGCTGCACGCGCCGTGATTGTCGCGATAACGCGCGTAGCCGGGGTCGAGGTTCATGAAGTCGGGGTAATACGGATAGACGTGGTAGTTCGCGAAGTAGCCCAAAAATCCCGAGGCGATCTCGGCGCGCCGCGCGGGCCGGATCCGGGTCGGGTCGACCGAGTAGGCGTCTTCGTCGTGCTCGGCCTGCGCCCCACCGAGCTCGGTCTCGGTCGGATGGCGCATCGGATCGAGCGTGGGCCAGTTCACGAACGAAACCGCGTGGGCGACGCCATAGCGGGTCGCCTCGTACGAGGCACCCGTGTCGCAGATCCTGGCGAGCCAGACCTCCATCGGCGTGCCGCCATCGACGGCGAAGTAGGACCCGCGGAAACGGGTCGAGTCGGCGTGGAGCATCTCCGTCCTCCGCACGGCGAACGGCTCCCACTCGCGGCCCAGGAGCCAGCCCGCGAGCCACGGGGAGACGTCGGCGTCGTAGGTCCCCGATGCGTGGCCCGGCCGGCTCCGGACGACGGCGTTTCCGTGAACGGCGTCGATCGCGAGCCTCGTTTCGTCCTCGAAGCCGCGCGTGAACGCGCGATCCCAGAAATCGTTCGCGTCGGGGAGCTCCGTCCACACCTCCTGGAAGAGCCAGATCGGCGCGCCGGGGTGTGCCAGGTTCTCTTCGCGAAGCGCCTGGTAGAAGGCGGGAGGATGGAGCGCGTAGACGCGAATCGCGTTCGCGTGAAGATCGCGAGCGAACCGAAGCCAGCGGAGGTAGTCGTCCTTCGTGATCGCGAACTCGCCGGGGAAGTGCCCCGGCGGGGCCGCTCCCAGGTTGACGCCGCGGATGAAGAACGATCGCGCTCCGGCGGCGGTCACGATCTCGAAGCGATCTCCGCGCGCGCAGACGGCGCGGTCGGGCGTCTTAGCCCGTGGATCGGGAACGGGGCGCGGCGAGGTCCAGAGAGCTGAAGCGGCGGGCGGCAAGGCGGGCGAGGGCCGCGAGGCGGCCGGCGAACGCGCCGCGGGCTCTCCCGCGCAAGCGGGCGCGGCGCCAAGCAGGAGGCACGTCGCGATCTCGAGGAGCGGCCGCCGCACCCTACGGAAACAGCGCACGGAGCGCCGCGTTGTGGTTTTCGAAGGAGTCGAGAAGCGCATCCGGCTTCGACTCTTTGAGATCCTCCCGGCTCACGGAGCCCGTCGCGACGACCACGGCGCGGGCCCCGATGGCGCGCGCGCACGCGATGTCCTTCGGCGTGTCCCCGATCACGGTCGTGTCGCCGCCCGTGAAGGGATGCCCCGACAGGCTCCGCGCCTTCTCGAGCGCGATTTGCGCCAAGACCGAGCGATTCTCATGGTCATCGCCGTACGCGCCGAAGCGGAAGTACCGCTCCAGATCCCACCGCTTCAACTTCAGCTCGGCGCCGCGAAGCACGTTCCCGGTGAGGAGCCCCACGAGCACGTCGTCGAGCTTGTTCAACCGCTCGAGCAGCTCCCGAACGCCCGGATAGAGCTTGGCGTCGTCGTGGAGCGGCATCTCGATCCGGAGCAGCTCCACGTAGCGGCGCAGGCACTCTTCCCGCCGCGTGTGGATGGTCTGATCGTCGACCCCCGCGAGGCGCATGATCTCGGTGACGCACTCGGGATCGGTCATGCCCGCGAATTTGAATCCGTTCACCGGGCCGGTCGCGTTGTAGGTCTCCCGGAGCGCGCGGGCGAAGGCGATCTTCGACGCCATTCCGTCGCGAAGGAGCGTGCCATCGATATCGAACAGGATGAGGCGCATCGTATGGACCTGGGGTTGGACGGACCGCTTCAGTTCGGTTCGACGCGGATCGAATCGTCGCTGCGTGACAGGACGATGGGGGCCGTGGTCACATCGAAGCCGCGCCGGCCCGGATCCGACTTGAATCGGAGACATTGAACGATGATTCTGCCGTCCGCGTTCTTCTGAACGTCTGCGAGGGAGTAGGCGACCCGCGCGCCCTTTCCCGCGACCGATTGGCGCAGGTAGCGCTGAGCCTCATCCAGCTCCCGCGTCGCGCCGAGCGACCGGGCCGCCTCGAGAACGTCCGTTTGGCTCCACTCGACGCGGTTCGTCACGCGGAGTCCCTCGCAGATGTGTGTGTCGCCCGCCTTCGCGAACGTCAGTTCCTCGTCGCGGCTCTCCACGACCTGGCCCGTCGCGTTCGCGAACAAGAGGAAGACCGAGAGGCGGAACCGGCCGGCCCCCGCCGGCTCGATCGCTTCGTCGTGAAAGTCGAAGGCCGCGAGAACCGACCCTTTGGGGCCGAACAGCGTCGCGTCGTCCGGCCGCTCCTTCGTCCTCAAGAGCGCGCGCGCCTTCGAGGCGAGGTCGCGGTCGATGCTTCCCGTTTGGCGTGCCGCGAGGAACCGCTCGACCGACTTCACTTTGGCTTTGTCGACCGGCACCGGAGCCGGAGCCGGCGCGCCGAGGCGTATGTCGGTGACGCCCGGCTCGGCGAACGCCGATGATGCGAAGAGAAGAAGGGAGCAGAGCAGGGGTGCGTGCTTCATCTTGTCCTCAACGGATACCACGCCGAGGGGAACGCGGTCAACGTGCGGATGGGTCCGATCCGGCTCCGACGGGCGACTTGGGCCGTGGCCGAAGCGCCGACGGATCCGCTGCCGCCGCGACCCCCTGCTCGAAGAGCTTCGGGTTGGTCGAGCGCGCGAGCGCTTCGTCGCGGGTGATCTTCCCGGAGATGACGAGCTCCTTGAGAGACT
>VBOZ01000033.1:147628-153425 GCA_005893305.1 Candidatus Eisenbacteria bacterium
CTGGATCACGCTCTGGATCTGGGATGTCTTGTCCTCGCGGATCAGATTTCGGAGGGCGTTGACGCCCACCAGGATCTCGAACGCCGCGACCCGGCCTTTCTTATCGGCGGTCGGGATGAGGGTTTGGGCCACGACCCCTTCCAACGATTCGCTCAGCATGGTGCGAACTTGCGCCTGCTGCCCGGTCGGAAAGACATCGATGAGCCGGTCGATCGTCTTGGCAGCCGAGTTGGTGTGCAGGGTTCCGAAGACGAGGTGCCCGGTCTCGGCCGCCGTGATCGCGAGGGACGTCGTCTCCAGATCGCGGAGCTCCCCCACGAGCATGACGTCCGGATCCTCGCGGAGCGCGCCCCGCAGCGCGGCGCTGAAGCTCTCCGTATGCGCTCCGACCTCGCGCTGATTGATCAGGCACTTCTTCGGCTGGTGCACGAACTCGATCGGGTCCTCGATCGTGATGATGTGCTTCTGGCACGTCTCGTTCACGTGATCGATCATCGCGGCGAGCGTCGAGGACTTTCCGCTCCCGGTCGGACCGGTGACGAGCACCAGCCCGCGCTCGCGGAGTGCCAAGTCCTTGAGCACGCGCGGCGTGCCCAGCTGCTCCAGCGTGGGGATCTTGGAGGAGATGACCCGGAATACAGCGGCCATGCCACGGCGCTGCTCGAAGTAATTCGCGCGGAACCGGGCCAGCCCGGGAATCTCGATCGCGAAATCGAGATCCAGCCGTTCGGCGAACTGAGCGCGCTGCGCGTCGGTGAGGAGCTCGTAGAGGGCCTGCCGCGTTTGCTCGGGATCGAGCGGCGGCGCTTGGAGCGGAACCATCTCTCCCCGCAACCGCGCGATCGGCGGCATGCCGGTCGAGACGTGAAGGTCGGAAGCCCCCGCGTTGACGATCGCCTGGAGCAACGGCTGGATCTTGACGGCCATCAGCGTCCTCCGCTAGGGCGCATTGTCGGCGCCGACGCGGCAATGACGAGCGCGTCGCGGTCCGCTTCCGTGAGGATCGTGGCCTCGAGAATTCCGGCGTCCGCCTCGGAGACCGCCGGGGTGGACCACACCCCCGAGCCCTCCCGCCGCGCGGACGGAAGCGAGATCATGGCGAAGGGGCGGTCGCGAAGCACGGCACGCCCGTGGCGGCTGCGGGCGAGCTCGGCGAGGAGCATGCGGCCGTCGAGCCAGTCGGTCCTTACGAAGACCAGCCGCCCCACCGTCGCGCCGCTCAGCACGCCCTCGATCGCGCTGCCCCGAAGCACATCATCCAGCACCAGGACGTCCGCTCCGAGCCCGACCGCGATCCGCTCCCAATCCGTCTCGGCGCCGCCCACCGCGGTGATTCGGACCCGCGTCGTCCCTGGCGCATACGGCGCCGACGAAGCCGGCTCCAAGACGAGCGTCCTCCGCTCCGGGCAAGCGGCGAGCGCGGCCAGCGAGGCGAGCACCGTCGAGCCTCCAGAGCGCGGCGGACCGTGTACGATCACCAATCCCTCCGGGCCTTCAACAAAGTCCCTGATCTCGGCCTCCCCGATCGGCGACAGGCCGAGCGCCGAGAGGTCGGGTGCCGCGGCCAGGACCGGCGTCAATCGAAGCACCGTCGTCACGCCGGAGTCGGCGCGGCAGTGGAGGACGGCGGCGTGGATGTTCGTGCCGCCGACGTCGACGACGACCGAGCCGCACGCGCTGGCGACGCTGCCTTCCATCAGGTCCGGCGCGCCGAGTTGCGCCAGGCGCTGGCGCAGGTACGCCGAGGTTTCCGGACGCTCCACACCCTGGCGCTCGAGGCCGCGATCCGTACGGTAATGAATCGAGAGGCCTTCTGGGGACGGGATGAAGTGGATCTCCGACGCGCGGCGTCTCTGCGCCCCGTGAAGGTGGTACAGGAGAAAGCTGGTCCCCGCCCGGTCCCAGACCACGTCGAAGCGCCCGATCCCCGTGGGCTTCCGTGCCTCCTCCTCGATCCGCTCGAGGCCGTATATCGAGTCCAGGGCGCGGCGGATCGCCGATGGGCAGCCGATCACCAGGGTCGTCCGCGCGCCCGCGGCATGGCGCAGCTCGGCGACCGGCTCGGTGTCGGTGGGGTCGACCGTCGCGATAACGATCTCGTCATGGCTCCGGAAAAGTGGGACGGCCTGCACCCGGCGGAGGAGCGCCTCGCCGAAGCGGTTCACGAGCTCCGAATCCAGGGTATCGGCGTGCACGTCGGCGTAAGGGACGCCGAGCTGCTTCGAAAGCGCCCAGGCGATGTTCTCCTCTGTCGTGAAGCCCAGCTCGACGAGCGACTCTCCGATCAGGCGTCCTGTCTCGACCTGGCGCACCAGGGCGAGATCGACCTGCTCCGGCGTGACGATTCCGCCGTCGATGAGAATGGAGGTCAACCCGCGCTTCTTTTGTCCGATCGCGGCCACCAGGTACCTCGCTTCAGGGTGGAGTGGAAGTGCCGGCGCGGGGTTCGATTCGCAAGGCATGTGCCACGCGGGGATAGCGTTGGCCGGTCGATTTATAGAAATAATTTCGGGCGCCGCGCGGCCCGCGCCCCCCGGCCGAACGGGCTGTGAAATGGCGCGTTAAGATCGGAGGGGGTTCTGGCGATTTACTGACACTGCGGGGATCGGACGCGCGGCAAGCCGGCGCAATGCTTGCCCCACCGGGCGGCAAGCGGTTAGATTCTGCGCGGTTTCGGGGGTCGGAGATTCGAACTCTGCAACGGGGAGTCCATGGCGCAAGCACAATTGAAGCTGAAGCTAAAGAGAGTGCCACGCAAGACGCCCGCCGCGTCCGGCTCGAAGAAGCCGAGCCCGCCGCCGCAATCCTCCAAGCCGGCCGCGAAGAAGATCGTCCGGCTCACGGCCGCGGACCTTGCCGAGAAGCAGCGCGAGATCTCCGTCAGCGAGTTCTTCACCAAGAACCGCCACCTTCTCGGCTTCGACAGCCCGGCCAAGGCGCTCTTGACGACCGTGAAGGAAGCGGTCGACAACGCCCTCGACGCGTGCGAGGAGGCGGGAATCCTCCCGGACATTCTGATCGAGATCCAGGGGATCTCCGAGACGCGCTACCGGGTGGCGGTCCAGGACAACGGGCCCGGCATCGTGAAGGCGCAGGTGCCGAAGATCTTCGGCCAGCTCCTCTACGGCTCGAAGTTCCACCGGCTCCGCCAGTCGCGCGGGCAGCAGGGGATCGGGATCTCCGCGGCCGGCATGTACGGCCAGCTCACGACCGGAAAGCCGATCACGGTCATCTCGCGGGTCGGCGCGGGCAAGCCTGCCCACAAATTCGACATCCAGATCGACACGCGCCGGAACGCGCCGGTCGTGACCGCCGACGACGAGGTCAAATGGGAGCCGGAGCACGGGACGCGCGTCGAAATCGAGATCGAAGCGACATACAAGAAGGGGAGGCACTCGGTCGACGGCTACGTCGAGCAGACCGCGATGGCGAATCCCCACGCGGCGATCACCTACGTCGCCCCGGACGGTGAGCGGCTCGCGCTGGAACGCGTGGCCGCGGAGCTCCCCAAGGCGCCGCTCGAGATCAAGCCGCACCCGCACGGCGTCGAGCTGGGCATTCTCCTCAAGATGCTCCACGAGACGAAGGCGCGGAACCTCAAGGGATTCCTGAGCAGCGAGTTCTCGCGCGTGAGCCCGGCCGTGGCGGAGGAGATCTCCCGGGCGGCGTCCCTTTCGCCGAACATGACGCCGCAGAAGGCGGCACGGGACCAGGCCGAGGCGCTCTACAACGCGGTCCAGGCGACCAAGCTGATGGCGCCTCCTTCCAACGTGCTCTCGCCGATCGGCGAGGAGCTGCTCCTGACCGGGCTCAAGAAGCAGGTGGACGCGCGATTCTATGCCGCGACCACGCGCTCCCCCTCGGTCTACCGCGGCAACCCGTTCCTGGTCGAGGCGGCGCTCGCCTACGGGGCCGACAGCCTGCCCGGCGACGAGCTGGTCACGCTGCTTCGATTCGCGAACCGCGTTCCGCTTCTCTACCAGCAGTCGGCGTGCGCGGTGACCAAGGCGGTGATCCAGACGAACTGGAAATCGTACGGCATCCAGCAGTCGAGGGGCGCGCTCCCGACGGGGCCGATGATCCTGATGGTCCACATCGCCTCGGTCTGGGTTCCGTTCACGTCGGAGTCCAAGGAGTCGGTCGCCTCTTATCCCGAGATCGCGAAGGAGATACGCCTCGCGCTTCAGGACGTCGGGCGCAAGCTGGGGATCTTCATCCGGCGCGGCCTGCGCGAAGAGGACGCCGAGAAGAAGCGCTCCTACATCGAGAAGTACATCCCCCACATCGGGATCGCGCTGCAGGAAATTCTCGGCATCGACGACAAGCGGAAGGAAAAGGTCTGCGCGACCTTGAAAGACACCCTGGAGCGGAGCCGTCTACCATGAGCGACACCGGCGTCGTCCCCAAGATCAAGAAAGAGGCGAAGGGCGTCGAGGAGCAGATCCTCAAGAAGAAGAAGCCGACGCTCTATTTCCCGATTCGATCCCTCGCCAACGTGCGCTACCTCGAGAAGGAAGGCTACTTCGAGATCAAGGGCAAGAAGAAGGAGCGCACCCTTACCGTCAACACGGTGAAGACCTTCGCGCAGACGCTCAAGATGATGGCGCTGTCGAAGACGCTGGTCGAGACCGACGACATCGCGACCAAGCGGGAAGCCTACTACGTCTCCAAGAATTGGGGGGACGCCCGCTTCCTCGAGCAAGAGGAATCCGACACGGTCATGGACGACGTCGAGGCCCTCTTCGAGGTGAACCGCGAGCAGATGGGCTTCGTTCCCGAGGAAAAGGGGGGCGACGTCGCGGGGACCCTCATCGTCGTCGACAAGGACCCGGACACCGGCAAGGCCATTCGAATCGACTGCACGAAGTTCGGGAGCGGCGCCTATTCCATCCCGATCTCGGTCGAGGACCTCAAGTTCGAGACCACGGCGAAATTCATTCTGGTCATCGAGACCGCGGGCATGTTCCAGCGCCTCGTGAAGCACGGCTACTGGAAGAAGGCGAGCTGCATCCTGGTCTCGATGGGGGGCGTTCCGACGCGGGCCTGCCGGCGCTTCATCCGCCGGCTCGCCGACACGCAGAAGATCCCGGTCTACGTGTTCGTGGACGGCGATCCCTACGGCATCAGCAACATCTACCGGACGTTCAAGGTGGGCTCGGGGAACGCGGCGCACATCAACGAATTCTTCTGCGTGCCCCAGGCCCGCTTCCTGGGCATCACGCCGCAGGACATCATCGACTACAAGCTACCGACGCACCCGCTCAAGGAGGTCGACGTCAAGCGCGCGAAGGACGCGATCAAGAACGACCCGTTCTTCAAGCACCACAAGCCGTGGGCGAAGGCGATGGAGCAGCTGGTGACGATGGGGGTCCGCGCGGAGCAGCAGGCCCTGGCCGCGCACGGTCTCAACTACGTGGTGGACACGTACCTTCCCGAGAAGATCGCGCACCCCGACAAGTTCCTGCCTTAATTCGGGGCGCCTGGCGTCTCGATCCACATCGTGGCGGTCGCGCCGTCCTGGTCGATCGTGAGCTTCTCGCCGCGGGGGAGGCGTTGGAGTTTCCTCCAGACTCCCTTCAGCTCGATTTCGCGCCCGTCGTTGATGTCGATCTTGCCCTTCAGGCCGAGCGCGTACATGGCGTCGAGAGGGCCCTTCGGGAGGGTCATGGCGATCGTGGCCATGTCTTTGCCGGGCTCCCAGACCTCGAGGTGCACGACCGCCTTCTTGCCGTACCACCACGGTTGGGGGGAGGGAACGTCGAGGCGAATCGTCCAGATGACGCCGATCGCCAGGCAA
>VBOZ01000034.1:0-2999 GCA_005893305.1 Candidatus Eisenbacteria bacterium
GACCTCCCACGGTTCGCCGGCTACGTGCAGTACGCCGAGTACCGGATCCACAAGTTCGGGAGTTGGGGACTCTGGGACAACACGGCTCCTGGCGGCGGCGTCTCGACAGGCGCGCTCCAGGCGTGGATCGACGACGGAGACGAGCTGGCGAAGGCGGTGCAGGCGGACTCCTTCCAGGTTCGCTACAACCTCCAGTGCATCCCGCCGTTTGCCGCGGATCGAGCAAACTGCTGGAGCAGCCAGGCGAACGCGCTCCTCTACGACAACTTCCGCATCCAGGTCACGTCGGGCGTCCCGGCTCCGATCTTCGGGACTTTCCCCGGCTCCGTGGCCATGTCGATGTTCGTAGACGGAACGATCAAGGGAGCGAATTGCCAGACCACGCCTTGCTGGCCGGGCAACCGCGGGTCGGACATCGACCCGACGGGCGGAACGCTGCATAACATCGCGGTCAACGACAACTGGAATGCCGCTACCGGCGACTCGATCACGGTTTCGGTCATTACCGGTCTCCGCAAGAACGGCATGGGCATCAACTGGAAAGACGGGCACGATCTGACCATCGCCGCTGGCGAGGACTATCAGGCGCGCCACAACGGCTCCTACAATGCCGCGTTTGATTTCCCGCGCATGATCTATCGGTTGTTCGATCCGGCCACGAAGACGTGGAGCGCGTTCGACTCCTGCCAGATCTACGCGAACGTGAGCGTCGCGCCCACGGACACCACGATTCTCGACTCTGAGTACGCGATCAACTGGCCGCCGGATGACAAGCTCCGGGCCGGCGCGTCGCTCCCGGGTGGCTTCTCCATCAACGGGAACACGACCTACGCCAGCCTCCGGTTCCTGCCGCGCGGCACGCGGATGCAGTACTACTTCAAGGGCGTCGACATCAACGGGGGCACGTCATACACGTTCTCCTCGGATAACCTCGCCCGCGAAGTCGAAGATCTTCCGATTCTGCCTGGCGTAGGCGGACTCAGGGCTCCGGACATCATCGAGTTCCGGGTGCTCCCGAGCGCGTATGCCCCAGGGCCCGCCGGCTCGCTGTTGGCCGGCAAGACCGACACGCCGGTCCTGAACCTGGACGGTGTCTACACGACGTGGGCGTTCGGCTATGATCCTGTGAACCAGGCCCTGCGCGGATTGGGTGTCCGCAACGACCGGTTCCGCTTCCTTGCGAGTGGCACGACCGCGAACCACTTCGGCGGCCACGAGCTTCCGGGCAAGCGGCCCGATCGTCTCAGCAACTTCCTCCCGAACTACCTTGAGTATCCGATCGCCGACTCGCTCGCCAAGTGGTACCGCATCATGATCGAGTCGAGCCACACCAGGACGGCGACGGTATTCAACGAGCAAGACGCCACGTTGGCCGAGCAGTGGTGGCGGCGTGACACGGGTTCCGATCAGGGCGACCGCTGCTTCTTCGTGAGCGGCGACGATATGTTCAACAACCTGATCAACTCGACCACGGTCGACAACACGCTGCAGCTGAGCCTCGCCCAGAACGTGTTCGGCGTGAGCTCTTGCGCGAACGCGTGGTCGGACTTCAGCACCGTGGCGTTCCCGACGATCGACGACCGCTTCTCGGCGCCGAGCGCGGGACCGGGTCTCGCGGCTCCGGGCACGTTTACGTATCCGATCGACGGCGGATGCCCGGGTCCGAACAAGTTCGACGCGCTCTCGAAGGTTGGGGACGCGAACGCTGTTGCGGTGGCCTTCTATTCGGCACCCAGCAGCCAGACCGCAGGCATCGCGTACTCGCGTGAGCTGGACAACATCGCCGACAAGGACCGGAGCAAGGCCTTGGGCTATGGCTTCTCGATCCAGTTCATTCGGGACCCCGCGGTTGCCCCGAACACCCAGAACTACACGCGGTCGGGTGCCGAGAATCGGATGAGGGTGCTCTACAAGTTCCTCACGAGCTGCCGCGGTCAGCGCACCGCTGCTGCTTCCGATACCGGCAAGTGCTGGCCGTGTCCGAGCCCGGCAACCTCCCCTGGATTCACGTCGATGCAGGCGGATTGGGCGGGTCAGTCGGCCGGATTCAACACCAGCACGTACGGTCCGCTCTACCCGATCCAGGCTGGCGCTTTGGCGACCGGCGTGGAGGTGGTCGAGGGTGAGGCGGCACCGCGTATCAACAAGATCAACGGTAACTTCCCGAATCCGTTCAACCCGCAGACCGCGATTCGCTTCTCGAGCGCGCAGGCGGGCAAGGGCGAGATTCGCATCTTCAGCGTGGGTGGGCAGCTGGTCCGTACGCTGCGTGCCTCCGTGGTTTCGGGTGCGAACGAAGTCCGCTGGAACGGCAAGCGGGATGACGGCACGCCGCTCGCGAGCGGGGTCTACTTCTACAAGATCGTCTTCCCGAACGGGCAGTCGTTCCGGGCGCCGAGCAGCTTGGTGCTCGTGAAGTAACCCAGCCGTAGAGCTGTAAAGAAGCAGCGAAAGGGCCGCCGGGCATACCGGCGGCCCTCTTCGTTTTTAGGGGATGCCACCCTGAAAATGGCGTTGACAGGCGCTCGGCCAGGCTGCTAATTTAAACAGGTCCCCCGACAAACAGCCCAAACCTGCCGGTGCTCAGCCCAGTCTCATCGGAGAACGTGATGTCGATGCCAGGATCCTGGCGCTCTCTGGCCTTGGTCGTGTTCCTGTCTGTCTTTACGGGCCTCCTGCTGTCCTGCGCGAAAAATCCGCTCCTGGTCGATCGGAACAGGCCGCCACAGACGTTTCTGGTGGCCGCTCCCATCGATTCATCGGTCGCCGACCTCAACTACTCGTATCGGCTCCATCTCTACTGGCGCGGGGAAGACGCGGACGGGTACGTCGTGGGCTTCCTCTGGTCCTGGGACGACTCGAGCATCGGGGCGTTCCACTTCACGACCAAGACGGACAGCATTTTCGAGGTGACGGTCAACGACTCGACCCAGCTGACGGGCGGGACCGGCACGAACCCCGGGAACGCGAAGGCGCATTCGTTCTTCATCCGCGCTGTC
>VBOZ01000034.1:3014-13850 GCA_005893305.1 Candidatus Eisenbacteria bacterium
CAAGCCGAACCCATCTCTCCCCAGGTTCAACCCCCGTCCGATCACCGCCCAGACCAACCCGCCCACCGTCTTCATCAACTGCGGACCCGGCCTAATCCCAAGCTGCACCCCCTACCTGGATATCGACACGCTCTGTGACGGGGCCCCGTTCAAGGTCAGCTGGTACGGTCGGGATACCGACGGGGTCGTGACGCGCTATCGATTCGACGTGGGTACCTACAACAGCCCGCTCTCGACGGACTCCGTCGCGTATTTCAACGACCCTTCCCACCCTGGCTCGGTTTCTCTCTCCAGCGGCCTCTACACGTTGTCCGTGAGCGCGATCGACAACGCGAACGCGGTCGGCAGGAATTCGATCCAGTTCGTGATCAACCGCGATCCCGAGACGTGGTTCTTGCCCAAAGGACAGCCGATCGGTCACTACATTCAGCACATCAAGAACGGAGACCCGGTCCTCATCGAGAGCACCTTCGCCCCCGGGGACACGGTCCCATATCGAGCTACCGTGTGGTGGGAGTGGGACGGCGAGGACGTTGGGGATGGGCCACTGCCTAAGGACAGTCAGTCATTGGCCCTCGTCGCCCCGACCATTGTGAAACGAAACCGCTGGAGCCGAACGGCCGCCTGACCGGCTGGTCCTTTGTCCTTACGGGCACCCGTAATGGAGACAATCCCTACATCATCGGATTCCTCGACACGTTGACCGTCGGCCCGCCGCTCCTCCGCTTCAACAGCAACAAGCCGCGCGAGTTGGAAGCGGCCGGCTTTACAACCCTGATTCTGGACTCATTGGACGCGGGCAAGGACATGATTGCCCGGGTTGCCTCCCGGGATGGCTCGAACCGTGCCGACGGAACACAGGCTACATTCCGGTTCAATTGCAATTTCCCGCCCCATATCACGGGCCTTTCGGTGACGGATACGCTCGCGAACCCGGACGGCATTCGGGACTCAACGGGAACTCTTGTCAACGAGCCGTGCAAGTACATCGCCTGGACTTCGGAAGACTACGAAGACGGGCTGGCCACGTTCGCGGACGTAAAGCTGGACGACTCGCTGACAAAGCAAACCGAAAAGCAAGTTCAGAGCCTCATAGTCGCAAACCGGGTGTTCCGGGCGCTATCGAGCGGCCCCAACCACACCGTGAAGGTGCGGGTCAAGGATCGCGCCCAGATCCAGTCCCAGCCGCCGGTCGCGGACATTACATTCACATTCAACTTGCCGGCCCCGAGTCCATGATGTTGTCTTGCGAGGAAGGAGTAACCAGCTGATGCAACGCCGCGCCGCTTCACTCATCGTTTCTCTCCTTCTCGCCGTGGGAATCGGCCACTTGGTCGGCTGCTCCAACTCCGTGAAGCCCCCTCACAGGCCTCCGCCACTGGACCCCGAGACCGAGCTGACCTACGCGCCGGTCGAGAACGACACGACCACGTTCCGGGTCCGCTTCTACTGGAACGGGTATGACCGGGACGGCGAGGTCGTCCGCTTCTATTTCGCGGTCGACGCGGATTCCCTGAAGCCCATCCCCGAGTGGCGGAGCACGACCGCGAAGGACACGACGTTCCTGTTCCTCGTCGACCCGGTCAAGGAGATCAGGGGTCACGTCTTCATGATCTCGGCGGTCGACGACAAGGGCGCGTACGACAAGACCCCGGCCCGGCGGTTCTTCTCGGCGAAGTCGATCCCACCGTTCTCTCAGATCGAGAAGGGCCCCGCGGCGTTCAATCCGCAGGTGGGACCGAACTTCACATTTGAGTGGTCGGGGATCGATCCCGACGGAAGCGAGACCGGCGGAAAGGCGCCCGTCGATTCGTTCGAGTATCTGCTCTTGCTCGTCGGGTCATTCTCGTCACCGGGGCATCAGCCCCTGCCGCAATATGATCAGGCGGTCTACGTCAGCCTGATCAACCAGGCGACAGGCCCGACGCTCCAGCCGCCGTACGATGACTGGGCCTGGGTCGGGATCCGAGGGCTCAAGAACCGGTTCCGAAACGCCACGCCGGGAGAGTACGTCTTCGCGGAGCGGGCAGTGGATCTTGCGGGGGCCACGGAGAAGAATCTCCGGTTTATCACTAACATCCGGCACTTCTCGGTCAGCACCAAGAATCCGGGACCGAAGCTTAGCGTCTCCAGCAGCGTCTTGACGTTGCCTCTCGCGCCGACCTCCGGGCCTGACGACGCGCCCCGAAAGGCGCTTCAGATCTTCGAGGGCGAAACGATCAGCTTCTCCTGGACCGCCGATGCGTCTGCGTACGGCGGCGAGATCGTTGGGTATACGTACGCCCTCGACGATACGAGCAGCTTCCCGGGACTGGACCTGCTCCGGACCGGGGCAACGTTCGCGCCGTCCCGACTGCTTCCGGGCAATCATTTCCTCTATGTCCGCGTGGTCGACGACGGAGGCCTCGTCACGAACGCCGTGATCCCGATCCAGATCGTGCACCCCGCGTTCAAGGATCCCGGTGCCCAGCGATCGATCTTGTACGTGGATGACTCCCTCGCTCCAGGCGCCACACCTCAACGCGTGGGCAACTTCCCCGACGATGTCACTGAAAGCAACTGGTGGACGCTCGATCTCTTGCCCACCGTAAAGCTGGGGGGTACCCCGGTCCCCACTCTCGAATGGGACACGCTCGCGAAGGGTGCCGGAGACGTGGAGGGGAGGAAGCCTCCCGAGCCGAAGGATTTGGCGAGTTTCACCACGGTGATCTGGAACGTCGATTTCAACAACGGGGGAGCGATCAACACCGGCAACGGCCTCTGGAAGACGCTCGTCGGCGGAAGCTATAGCGAGCTGGGGGGCTACCTGCGCGCGGGTGGAACGCTCATCCTCACCGGATTCAATATCGGTGGCAACACGTGTCGGCCGACAACGACGCTTTATTCGAACGTGAACCGTGGAATCTGCTTCGCGCTGGATCCGGGTAGCGACGCCGTAAAGCTCAGTTATTTCCCGCGGCTTTTCATGGGTGTGGATGGCGCGATCCTGAACAATGACGGCCTCCGCGCCATCGGCGCGAGAGACTTTATCTCCGCCTACCCGACCGCCGCGGGAATCGCGGCCGGATACGATACGGCGCAGGTCGATCGAGGCCCGCTCAATAGCGGTGCCAAATGGATCACATACCCGGGGTCCGGGGATCCCAACACCAATTCGTCTCCCGGCCTGCCCTCGGTGGACGGGTGGATCATGGCGCGGAACTTCGGATGTGAGGACCAACCGGCCGCGGTGTTCCGGCCGGAGAATCCCAACCTGCCGATCGCCCAGGTGATCTACACGTACCATGGCGCACGCATCGGGGTCACCGAGCAGGGCGGCCCATCTCCACGAGAGGGCAGGGTCGTGGGAATCATGACCCAGGCGCACGGTCTCGGGACGACCGCCGGTACCGGCACGTTCAATCCCAACGGCTCGCTTGGAAGAATGGTGCACCTCGCCTTCCCGCTCTATTTCTTGAGAGACGCGGATGCCCAGAGAATCATTCAAACAGCATTCGCGTACGTGAACGCTTCGCCGACGCTGCCGTAGCTCCGCGCGTTTAGGGATCGGCACGGGTTTCCCCCCGCGCCGATCCCGATCGATCGCTGGGTTCCCCCGTCGGGTCGTAGCTCACCTGAGGAGGGGGCAACGGTCGATGCTGCGTCGCTCTGCTCCGGTCCTCGTGGCGCTCCTCGCGGTCTTGGGAGGTGGGTACCTCCTGGGCTGCTCCAGCTCCGTGAAGCCGCCTCCCAAGCCCGCGGCTCTCGATCCCGAGACCGAGCTGACCTACGCGCCGATCGAGAACGATACGACCACGTTCCGGGTCCGCTTCTACTGGAACGGGTATGACCGGGACGGCGAGGTCGTCCGCTTCTATTTCGCGGTCGACGCGGATTCGTTGAAGCCGATCCCCGAGTGGCGCAGCACGACCGCGAACGACACGACGTTCCTGTTCCTCGTCGACCCGGTCAAGGAGATCAGGGGCCACGTCTTCATGATCTCGGCGGTCGACGACAAGGGCGCGTACGACAAGACCCCGGCCCGGCGATACTTCTCCGCGAAGTCGATCCCGCCGACCTCACAGATCGAGAGGGGCCCCGCTTGCTTCAATCCGCCGGTAGGCCCGAACTTCACATTTGAGTGGTCGGGGATCGATCCCGACGGGGGCGAGACCGGCGGAAAGGCGCCCGTCGATTCGTTCGAGTACCTGCTCCTCCTCCTCGGGACCGTCGCGGACAAGGTAACGCCGCCGACCCACGACCCGTTGCCTACGTTCGACCAGAATTACTACGTCAACATCATCAACCAGGCGACCGGCAGGACCCTTCCATCGCGGCCCCGCCCGGATTCGCACGACGACTGGGCGTGGGTTGGAATCCGGGGGCTCAGGAACCGATTCCGAAACGCCACGCCGGGAGAGTACGTCTTCGCCGAGCGGGCGGTGGACCTGGCGGGGGCCTCGGAGAAGAATCTGAAGAATTGCACGAACATCCGGCACTTCTCGGTCAGCACCAAGAATCCGGGGCCCAGCCTGATCATCTTCAGCAGCGTCTTCGTCACGCCCCTCGCGCCGACCTCGGGGCCGGACGATGCGCCCCGAAAGTCGCTCCAGATCTTCGAGGGCGAGACCATCAGCTTCTCCTGGTTCGCGACCGGTGCCTCCTACGGCGGCGAGGTCATCGGATACACGTATGCTCTCGATGACACCAGCAGCTTCCCGGGGTTTGATCCGCTCCGGACCGGGGTCACGTTTTCCCCGTCCCAGCTGGCTCAGGGCAATCATTTCCTCTACGTCCGCACGATCGACGACGGAGGCCTCGTCACGAACGCGGTGATCCCGATCCAGATCGTGCATCCGTCGTTCAGGGATCCGGGAGCGGAGCGGGCGATCCTGTACGTCGACGACTCCCTCGCCCCGGGCAGCACGCCCGCCCGCATCGGGAGCTTCCCGAGCGATCTCGAGGAATCGGACTGGTGGACGCTGGGCCTCTTGCACACGGTGAAGATCGGGGGTCTCCCGGTTCCTGTCACGGAGTGGGACACGTTCCAAGCCGGGGCGGCAAACGCGGAGGGGAGGAAGCCGCCCGAGCCGAAGCATCTGGCGAACTACACGACGGTGATCTGGAACGTGGATTTCAACAATGGAGAGGCGTCTCCGACCGGCCTCTGGAAAACGCTGGTCGGGGGAAGCTATAGCGAGCTGTCGGGGTACTTGCGCGCGGGCGGAACGCTCATCCTCACCGGATTCACCCTTTCATCCAACACCTGCGACCCGAAGACAACGCTCTTTACCAACCTGAGTCGTGGAATCTGCTTCACGCAGGCGCCCGGTACCCCCGAGTACAACTTCTCCTATTTCCCGAGGGTCTTCATGGGCGTCGACGGCGCAATCTCGAACGGCGCCGGCCTCCGCACGCTCGGCGCGAGGGACTTCATCGCCGCCTATCCGACGGCGGCGGGAATCGCGGCTGGATACGATACGGCGCAAGTCGATCGCGGTCCGCTGGGGAGCGACGCCAAGTGGGTCACCTACCCGGGAACGGGAGAGCTGAACTCCAATTCCTCACCGGGATTGCCGCAGGTGGACGGGTGGATCATGGCGCGCAATTTCGGCTGCGAGGTCCAGTCCGGCGCCGTGTTCCGGCCGGAAAATCCGTCCCGGCAGATCGCGCAGGTGATCTACACCTACCATGGCGCGCGCGTCGGGCTCTACGAAGAGAGCGGCGTATCCCCGAGGGAGGGCAGGGTCGTCGGGATTCAGGCCCAGGCGCACGGCCTGGGGACGACGGCCGGGGCCGGCACGTTCAACCCCAACGGCTCGATTGGAAGAACCGTGTACCTCGGGTTCCCGCTCTACTTCCTGCGGGATGCGGACGCGCAGAGAATCATTCAAACGGCGTTCGCGTACGTGAACGCCTCGCCGACGCTGCCATGAAGCGATTCGGGGTGGGTGCGCTCGCGCCCCGCGCGCTCCTGCTCCTGCTGGCTCTGGGAGCCACGCAGCTGATCGGCTGCTCGAAGAACTCGGTGAAGCCTTCCGCCATCGCCACCGACCCCGAGACGGTGCTGACGTTGGCGCCGATCGAGAACGACACGACGTCGTTCCGGGTCCACTTCTACTGGAACGGGTATGACCGGGACGGCACGGTCGTTCGCTACCACTTCGCGGTCGACGCCGACACGGCCCAGGCCATTCCCGATTGGCGCACCACGACCTCGAAGGACACGACGTTCCTCTTCCTCGTCGACCCGATCTTGGAAATTCGGCGCCACGCGTTCATGGTCTCCGCTGTCGACGACAAAGGCCGATACGACAAGACCCCCGCCCGGCGCTTCTTCTCGGCCAAGTCAATCCCGCCGACCTCGCAGATCGAGAAAGGGCCTTCCGCCTACAATCCACTCGTCGGTCCCAACTTCACCTTCGGGTGGTCCGGGATCGATCCGGACGGGAGCGAGACCGGCGGCAGCGCACCGGTCGATTCGTTCGAATACCTGCTGCTCCAAGTCGGCGCCGTCGCGGACACCGCGATTCCTCCGACCCACGACCCCCTGCCGTTCTACACCCAGGACCGCTACGTCAATCTCGTCAACACGGCGACCGGCCGGGCGCTCCCGCCGCCGTACGACGATTGGAAATGGGTGGGAATCCGGGGGCTCCAGAACCGGTTCCGGAGCGCCATCCCGGGCGATTACGTGTTCGCCGAGCGGGCCGTCGACCTGTCGGGAGCGACGGAGAAGAATCTCCAGTTCGCCCGGAACATCCGCCACTTCACGGTCAGCACGCAGAATCCCGGGCCGGTGCTGACGGTCTGCAGCAGCGTTCTGGTTCATTGCCTCCCGTCGGCCTCGGGTCCCGTCGATTTTCCGCGAATGGCGCTCCAGATCTTCGAGGGCGAGACGATCAGCTTCTCCTGGAACGCCACCGCGGATGCCTACGGAGGCGAGATCGTCGGGTACACCTACGCCCTGGACGACACCACGACGTTTCCGGGACTGGACCTGCTCCGGACCGGGGCGACGCTCTCCCCGTCTCAGCTCGCGCCGGGGACGCACTCCCTCTACGTCCGCGCGGTCGACGACGGGGGCCTCGTCACGAACGCGGCGATCACGATCCGGATCGTCCACCCCGCGTTCAAGGATCCCGCCGCCGAGCGATCGATCCTCTACGTCGATGATTCGCTCTCCCCCGGGAACACGGCGACTCGGGTGGGGAGCTACCCCTCCGACCAGGAGGAGACCGACTGGTGGACGCTGAGCGTCCTGACCACCCTTGGCGTGCCGATTACCGAATGGGATACCTACCTCAGGGGTCTTGCCACCTACGAGGGAAGGCAGCCGCCGGAGCCGAATGATCTCGCCTCCTATACGACCGTCGTCTGGAACGTGGACATGAACAACGGGATCGCGACGCCGACCGGGCTCTGGAAGACCCTCGTGGGCGGCACGTACAGCGCGCTGGCGGGCTATCTGCGCGCGGGGGGGACGGTGATCCTGACCGGCTTCTCCATTCCGAGCAACACGTGCGACCCGAGGACGACGCTCACCTCCCACGCGAGCCGGGGCATCTGCCTCGCGTTCGATCCGGCTTCTCCCAATTTCAACGAGACCGCGTACAACCTCTCCTACTTCCCGCGGATCTTCATGGGGGTCGACGGCGCGCTCGCGAACGCGGAGGCATTGCGCACCCTCGGCGCGAGGGACTTCATCGCGGCCTATCCGACCGCCGCCGGGATCGCGGCCGGCTACGACACGGCGCAAGTCGATCGAGGTCCGCTCGGGAGCGGAGCCAAGTGGATCACCTACCCAGGCTCAGGGGACCCCAATACCAATTCCTCTCCGGGTCTGGGCCAGGTGGACGGACTGGTCATGGCCAGCAACTTCGGATGCGAGCTGAACCCCGCGGCCGTGTTCCGGCCGGAGAATCCTTCCCAGCCGATCGCGGAGGTCATCTACACCTACCACGGCGCGAACATCGGGACGAACGAGGAGGGCGGACCGTCGCCGCGGGAGGGCAAGGTCGTGGGGATTCAGACCCAGGCCCATGGTCCCGGGTCGACGGGTCCCGGCTCGTTCGATCCGAACGGCTCCCTGGGAAGGATGGTCCACTTCACCTTCCCGCTCTATTTCCTGAGGGACGCGGACGCGCTGCGGATCGTGCAGCGGGCATTCGCCTACGTGAACGCCTCGCCGACGCTGCCATAGGCCGGCGCCGAAATCGCACCACAAAGAAGAGGCCGCAGGGCGGGAAACCCTGCGGCCTCGGTTGTTGCCGAACTAGATGGTGCCTACTTGTTCAGCACCAGCTTGATCGCGTCGGAGCCGTCGGTCTTGCTGACGCCCGACATCTTCGCGTAGTAGACGCCCGAAGCCGCCATGCCGCCGGTGTTCGTGCGGCCATCCCACGTCACTTCCTGCGTTCCAACATCGAAGTGACGGCTGGCAACGGTCCGAATCAACGCGCCCTGCACGTTGTAGAGGCGGAGCGCGTAGTTACCCGGCTTCCTCACCGCGAACTTGATCTTGGTGATCGGGTTGAACGGGTTCGGCGAGTTTCCGAGCATCGCGACCGGAGCCGGCGAGGCCGAATTCGTCAGCCTGAGGTAGCCGAAGCCCTGGAACTTACGCCCGACCCGGTTCGAGTACGCGTTTACCTTGATCGGGACGATGTCGCCCGTCAGGCCAAGCGCGACAATGCGGTCAGCGACATCACGGAAAGGCCAGATGCACGTGATCCGCAGTGAATCCGGAGCCGTGTGGGTATTGCTCTGGATACAGTAGGAGAACGGAGAACCCCCGTCCGGGTAGTTAGGCGTTCCTGGAACTCCACCCGGGTCGTCCGGCGGAACAATGGTACCCATCAACGTCGGGCTGACGAATCCCGTATTCCGCATCCTCATGCCGTCGCCGCCAGTGTTCGAGAACCTGCACACGTAACCGGCCGCCCTCGTCTCCGGCGGATAGTTGAGGACCGTCTGGAAGGTCTCGGTCGTCTGGTCGTTGATATCAATAACCGGCGGGACGAGCGCGACGCCCATCGCCAGCGGAAGCAGGCAGCTGTTGAGCGGGTTGCCGCGCCAAATGTTCACGCCGGCACCCGTCGCCTGCGTCACGAACATGAAGTAGCTGTACGGCACGAAGCCGTCGGCCACGCTCGTATGGTTGAGGACATTCGAGACGTCGGGATCCGAATCTGCCCGATTGTCGACCTGAATCTCGCACTTGCCCTGTGTCGCCAGGTTTATCTTCCAGACGTTCGTGGGAGACACCGGGTCCTCGGCGGCGGGGGCGTCGTAGAAGAGATCCGAGCCATCGGCCGAGTAGCTGGGGTTGTTGTGCGAGATGGATGCGAAATTGCGCTCCGCGAGCCGATTGTATCCCGGATCGCTGGGGGCAAGCGCGATGTCGATAATCTGGATGGTCCTGGGACCGAACTGGTTCGTCGAGTACGCGATCTCGTGGCCGTTCGGGGCCCAGGTCGGATCGGTTTCAGCCTTGACCTCGTTAAACGTGCGGCGCACCGGAGTGGTGGCGGTTCCAGCTACGACATCCACGTCGGTGGTGTATACGTCGTAGGAGCCGGCCACGTTCGAGTCGAACGCCAGCGTGTACCCGCTCGGGGACCAGTGCGGGTGACGAGGTTGCCCCGCCGTGGTCACGAGGATCGGCGAGCCGATCTTCGTCTCGGCGCCGTTGCCGGCCCCGTAGTCGAAATCGTTCCCGTCGTTGACCTTGAATTCCTGGACGTAGATCGCCTGGTTCCCGCCGTTCGCGTCCGTCTGGGTATAGGCGAGGAAGCGCCCGTCCGAGCTCCAGTTCGGATCGAAGTACGAGGTGTGGTTGGCGGGGTCGTCCAGCATCTTCGCCATAGCGCTCTGCTGGAAGTTCGGGAGCGAGGAGTCGAAGTTCAGGATCATGAAAATGGAGCGGGTGCCCTCGAACCCCTGAGCCGGGCTACGCGATGAGAACGTGAGCCAAAGCTCGATCAGCTTATTCCCGTCGGTGATCGTCGACATGATTCCGTCGGCATCGATATGACGGAGGGCCGGTTGCTCGTTTCCGGTGCTGAGATTGTTGCCGTTCGTGACGCGGGCAAACGGGCCGCGGACGTCCGCATACCCCTGAGCCGGCAGGAGCGCCGCGGCGAGCGCCAAGATTCCGATGACGCCTAGTAATTTCTTCATCCCATTCATCTCCTCTCTACGCAGGTAAAAGCGAGAAGACACCCCCAGAGGATAAGGTAGACGACACTAAGAGCCCAATCACCTCCTTACGGGATCGTGATTCGAATCGAGCTAAAGCGATGTTAGTTCTCGCAATCGGGAAAGCAAGCCCCGCTTTTTTACTCGGTTGAGTATACAGGGGATACGGGCCGGGTGTCAAGCGATTTTTGGAACTTCCGGGCCGTGGCGTTGTTCAAAAATGCCTTGACAGATCAGCACTTGGAACCTAGTCTGCGCTCAGATCGGCACCGGGGCTGTTCCACGGTCTCTGGCCGGTCCGGCAGGGTTCTTCCACCAGGCCTTTGCTGCGCGGTACCCCCCCTGGCAGAACAACATAAACGTAGCGGCGGGCCGCCGGGGCCGTCGCCGTGGCGAGGGAGGCTGATGTTCGTCAAGTATTTTACCTCCAAACACTTGGCTATGTCAACCCTTTTGGGCATGCTGGCGCTTCCGGCCGGGGCCCACGCGCAATCGAAGTATCCGGTCAGCCCGAAGGGGGTCCAGGGCTACTACCGCCAAGCCAACGCCGCGAACAGAAACAACGTCAATAACGCGACGGCCACGTTCGTGTTCATCGTATGGAATGGCGCGAGCGCAGAGAGCGACACCGTTTGCGCCACTGTAATAAGGACCCCC
>VBOZ01000034.1:13857-48516 GCA_005893305.1 Candidatus Eisenbacteria bacterium
CGCCGGACGATTCAGGGCATCTCGCCCGGGCAGCTCGACGTCGTCGGCCAGTGGAAGTCCCGGGACAGCGTGGTCCCGATCTGCCTCACCGCCCAGGTTCCATGCGACGTGCAGAACTTCGTCTTCACCGGCGCCGGCCTATTCTTCAAGGGATTCCGGAACAACCAGCGCCCGGACGGGACCTTCATCCTCCCGTACCCCCCCGGGAACCCCGCCGATCAGGACAGCACGGCGCGCCTCTATGTGGACGCGTCCTCCCTGGCAGGCTTTCCGACCCAATACGCGGTGACATCGATCGATACGGTTCGGCAGGTGAACGCCGACTTCTATGAGAGCCCCATCGACCCCACGCAGATCGTCCTGGTCGTCCCGTCGACGCCCCCGGCGAGCAACCTGGAAACGGTGGGCGTGGTGCCGAATCCATACAAGGAATCCGCGCAGTGGGACCCGGCGCCGAATCAGAGGCGGGTGCACTTCATCCATCTTCCGCCAGGCTCCACGGTCCGGATCTACACGTCCTCCGGGGAGCTGCTCCGGACGCTCATTCAGGACCCCAACGCCAATCCAGGCGGCGCGAGCGGGGATTTGGCGTGGGATCTACGAAATGACAAGGGAAGACCGGTCGTTTCCGGAATCTATATGTACACGGTTCATCCGCCCGACGGACGCACCCCCCGGAAGGGCCATTTTGTCATAATCAAGTAGGCCGCCCGTCCTCGGCGAGGCCCACCGGGCGGCCCGGAGGTGTCATGAACCCCCAGACCGTTCCTGCCCCGGCCGAGAGCGCTGAGCGCTCTCCCGGCGCCGATCCCGCGTCCCGCGCCTACCTGAACCTGATCGGCGGGAAATGGGTCCCCGCGCGTTCCGGACGTACCTTCGAGAACCGAAATCCCGCGCGCTCCTCCGATCTGGTCGGAACGTTTCCCGAATCCGGGTCCGAGGACGTGGACGAGGCGGTTCGGGCGGCGAAGATGGCCTTTCCGGCCTGGCGCCTGACCCCGGCCCCGCGCCGGGCTGAGATCATCTACCGCGCCGCCGAGATCCTCCGCGACCGCAAGGAGGCCTTGGCGCGCGCCATGACGCGCGAAATGGGGAAGGTCCTCGCCGAGACCCGCGGCGATGTCCAGGAAGCGATCGACATGGCGTACTACATCGCCGCGGAGGGGAGGCGCCTCTTCGGCGTCACCGCCCCGTCCGAGCTGCCCAACAAGTTCGCGATGTCGGTCCGGCAGCCTTTGGGCGTCTGCGGGCTCATCACGCCGTGGAATTTCCCGATGGCCATTCCTTCGTGGAAGATCTTCCCGGCCCTGGTCTCGGGCAACACCGTCGTGATCAAGCCGGCCACCGACACGCCGGCCTCGGCCCACCACCTGGTCGAGGCGCTTCTCGAGGCCGGCGTGCCCGCGGGAGTCCTCAACATCGTCCACGGCGGGGGCACCGCGGTCGGGGTCCCGCTCACGGCGCACCCCGACGTGAACATGATCTCGTTCACCGGATCCTCCGAGGTCGGGAAGGGGATCGCGGAGCGCACCGCGCGGTCGTTGAAGCGCCTGTCGCTCGAGCTGGGCGGGAAGAACGCGCAGATCGTCATGGACGACGCCGACCTCGACCTCGCGACGGAGGGCGCGCTCTGGGGCGCGTTCGGCACGACGGGCCAGCGGTGCACGGCGACGAGCCGCCTCATCGTGATGAAGCAGGTTCACGACGAAATGGTCCGGCGCTTGAGCGAGCGCGCGTCGAAGCTCCGCCTGGGCGACGGGCTCGACCCCGCCAGCGAGGTGGGCCCCCTGGTCAACCGCGCGCAGCGGGACAAGGTCCACTCGTACGTCGAGATCGGAAAGAAAGAGGGCGCCAAGCTGGTCGCGGGGGGAAGCCCCGCCGAGGAAGGGCCGCTCCGCGAGGGCAATTTCTACCGGCCGACCGTCTTCGACGGCGTCACGCCCACGATGCGGATCGCGGTCGAGGAGATCTTCGGTCCGGTCCTCTCGATCCTGACGGTCTCGTCCTTCGAAGAGGCGGTCCAGGTCCAGAACGCCACGCCGTACGGGTTGAGCTCCTCGATCTACACGCGGGACGTGAATCGCGCCATGCGGGCGATCCGCGACATCGAGGCGGGGATCACCTACGTGAACGGACCGACAATCGGCGCCGAGGTGCAGCTCCCCTTCGGCGGTGTGAAGGAGACCGGGAACGGTCATCGCGAGGGCGGTCCGACCGTCATCGACGCGTTCACCGAGTGGAAGTCGGTCTACATCGACTATAGCGGCAAGCTGCAAAAGGCCCAGATCGACCGGTAGGACGGGCGCTGCGCCCGCGCCGCCGCGCGAAATCGACGGTGTCCACGACCGAGAGAGAGGCTTTGGTGATCGCTCCTGGGGCCACGGCGCGCGCGGCGCCGCTCGCACACGTGCTGCGCGGGGGACACGTCGAAAGCGTCCACCGCGGCCACGTCGCGGTGGTGGACGATCGCGGCCGGCTCCTCGCCTGGGCCGGCGAGCCCCGGTCGATGATCTTCCCGCGCTCCGCCTTCAAGCCGTTTCAAGCGCTGCCGTTGGTCGAATCGGGCGCCTTCGCGCGCTCGGGATTGGGCGCGGACGCGCTCGCCCTGATCGCTGGCTCCCATAGCGGGACCGACCGGCACGCGGCCCTCGCGCGGACGATCCTCGCCGCGGCCGGCGCCGACGAGTCGGCGCTCCGCTGCGGGTCCCATCCGCCCTACGATGACGCGACCGCGGAGGCGCTCCGGGCGCGGGGAGAGGCCCCGACCCCGATCCGCCACAACTGCTCGGGGAAGCATGCCGGGATGCTCCTTCTCGCGCGTTTCCTCGGGACGCCGCTCGCCGGCTACACCGATCCGGATCACCCGGTGCAGCGCCGCATCTTCGATCGCTTCGCGACCCTCGTCGCGGAGCCGTTCGTGGATGCGACGCCAGCGATCGACGGCTGCAGCGCGCCGACCCCTCGAATCCCGATCCAGACGCTTGCCCATGCCTTCGCGCTCCTCGCGCGCGGGCGGGACGCCGCGGGCGCGGAGGTCCCGGCGCTCGACGAGATTCGCGAGGCCATGCGGGCGCACCCCGATCTCGTCGCGGGCGAGGGCCGCCTCGATACGCTGCTGATGCGAGCGGCGCCCGGCATTGTGGCGAAGGCGGGCGCCGAGGGCGTGCACGCCGTTGGGGTCCCGGAGCGCGGCATCGGCATCGCGATCAAGATCGAGGACGGGTCGCGCCGGGCGCTGGGGCCCGCCGTCGTCTCCACGCTGGAGTACCTCGGCGTGATCGGCGCGGCCGAGCGCACGTCGCTGGCCCAGCACGCGGGCGAGCGCCTCAAGAACTTCGCCGGCATCGAGGTCGGCGAGATCCGGGGCGTCGCGCGCCTCGAGCGTGCGGAAGCGGGATGAGCGCGAGGACGGAGGCGGCGACCAAGAGCCGGCGCGCGGCCGAGAGCGCCGCGGGGAACGAGCGCCCGAAGAGTGTCTACTTCTTCGGCGACGGGCGCGCGGAGGGGAACGCGCGGATGCGCGATGTGCTCGGCGGCAAGGGAGCCGGGCTCGCGGAGATGACCAACGCGGGGATCCCGGTGCCGCCCGGATACACGATCACCACCGCGGCCTGCCGCCAATTCTTCGAGGCGGGCGGCCGCCTCCTCGACTCGATCATTCAGGAAGAGGAGCACGCGCTCCGGCGCCTCGAGCGCTACCTGGGCCGCCGGCTGGGCGACCCCGAGAACCCGCTCCTGGTCTCCGTCCGCTCCGGCGCGCCGATGTCGATGCCGGGAATGATGGACACGGTTCTCAACCTGGGTCTGAACGACCAGACCGTGCTGGGGATCGAGGGACGGAGCCAGAGCCCTCGCTTCGCGCTGGACAGCTACCGGCGGTTCATCCAGATGTACTCCGACGTCGTACTCGGCATCCCCCGCGCGCTCCTCGAGCGCGAGCTCAGGCGCACCAAGGCGCGCGCGCGGGTCGAGCACGACGTCGACCTCACGCCCGAGCATCTTCGCGGGCTCGTCGATCGCTTCAAGGCGATCGTCCGCTCGGAGATCGGGGTGGATTTTCCCCAGGACGCGCGCGCCCAGCTGGCCGGCGCGCGGGACGCGGTCTTCCGCTCGTGGAACACGGAGCGGGCGGTCCACTACCGCCGCATCCACTCGATCGCCGATGACGTGGGGACCGCGGTCACGGTCCAGGCGATGGTCTTCGGGAACCTCGGCGCCACGTCGGCGACCGGCGTCGGCTTCACGCGCGATCCGTCCACCGGCGAGCCCCGGTTCTACGGGGAGTACCTCCTGAACGCGCAGGGCGAGGACGTGGTGGCCGGCATCCGGACGCCGCGCCCGATCGAGGAGATGGAGCGCGAGCTGCCCGAGGCGTACGCCCAGCTCCGGGAGATCACGTCACGCCTGGAGCGGCACTACAGGGACGTCCAGGACTTCGAGTTCACGGTCGAAGAGGGCCGCCTCTTCATGCTCCAGACGCGGCGCGCGGCGCGCACCGGAATCGCCGCGCTCCGGATCGCCGTCGACATGGTGGAGGAGGGGCTCCTGACCAAGCGGGAGGCGATCGAGCGCGTCGAGCCCGACCACCTGGACCAGGTGCTCCACCCGGTGCTCGACCCGGCCGCGAGGCGCCGGCACGAGCGGATCGCGACCGGGCTCCCGGCCTCGCCCGGCGCGGCGGCGGGCGCGATCGTCTTCACCTCCGAGGAGGCCGCGCGGCGCGGCGCACGGGAGCGCGTCATCCTCCTCCGCGCGGAGACCTCTCCCGACGACATCGCCGGGATGCACGCGGCGCAGGGAATCTTGACGGCGACCGGCGGGATGACCTCGCACGCCGCCGTCGTGGCGCGCGGCATGGGGAAGTGCTGCGTCGCCGGCTGCTCGGCGCTCCTGATCGACGAGAGCGCGCGGACCGTTCGCGTCGGCGGACGGACGCTCCGCGAGGGCACCTTCCTCTCGCTCGACGGCTCGAAGGGCGACGTGCTCCTGGGGGACGTGCCGACGTCCGATTCCGAGGTGGTGCGGGTCTTGACCGGCCGCTTGAAGCCCGAACAGGCGCCCCTCTACCAGCGCTTCGAGCGGCTCACCGCGTGGTGCGACGAGGAGCGGCGCCTCCGCGTGCGCGCGAACGCCGACGTCCCGCGCGACGCCAAGATCGCGAGGCAGCTGGGCGCGGAGGGGATCGGGCTCTGCCGCACCGAGCACATGTTCTTCGCGCCGGAGCGGATCCCGCACGTCGTGACGATGATCCTGAACGCGCAGCAGGCGCGCGACGCAGGGATCCGGATCGCGCGGCTCAAGGCCGAGCTGGCAGAGGCGCCGCGCTCCGAGCGGCCCCGGATCCGAAAGGAGCTGGAGCGGGAGCAGCGAGAAGGGCGGGAGCCGATCCGCGCGTTCCACGGCGCGCTCGCCAAGCTCCTTCCGCTCCAGCGAGCCGACTTCAAGGGGCTCTTCCTGGCGATGGAGGGCTGCCCGGTCACGATCCGCACCCTCGACCCGCCGCTCCACGAATTCCTCCCGAAGCGGGATCAGCTCGAGAGAGAGATCGCCGCGCTCGGCCGCGCGCGGAAGGACGATCCCCGGCGCCGCCGGCTGGAGCGGACCCTCGCGAAGGTCGAGGAGCTCCACGAGTTCAACCCGATGCTCGGGTTCCGCGGATGCAGGCTCGGGATTCTCCACCCGGAGATCACGCGCATGCAGGCGCGCGCGATCTTCGAGGCGGCGGCGCAGGTGCAAAAGGCGGGGAAGCGGGTGATCCCCGAGATCATGATTCCGCTCGTCGGGGACCCCGAGGAGCTGCGCCGCCAGCGCGCCGAGGTCGAGGCGGTGGCGCAGGAGGTGATGCGGCGGCTCGGGATCACGGTCCCCTACACCATCGGCACGATGATCGAGGTGCCCCGCGCCGCGATGCTGGCGGACGAGATCGCGCAGCACGCCGACTTCTTCTCCTTCGGGACCAACGATCTGACGCAGATGACGTTCGGCTACTCGCGGGACGACTCGGGGCGTTTCCTGCCCGAGTACGTCGGGTCGGGCATCCTGCGCCACGATCCCTTCGTCTCGATCGATACGCGCGGCGTGGGAACGCTGCTCCAGCGCGCCGCCTTCGCCGGCCGCCGTGCGAAACCGGGGCTCAAGATCGGAGTCTGCGGCGAGCACGGCGGCGATCCCGCCTCGATCGAGTTCTTCGAGGTGGTGGGGCTCGACTACGTTTCGTGCAGCCCCTTCCGGATCCCGCTCGCCCGTCTCGCGGCCGCGCGGGCCGCGCTTCGCCGGGCGTGAGCCGAGGCGTCGCGACGGCCGATGTCGTGGCCGCCGCGGAGACGGGCGCCGTGAAAGCGGGCGCCATCCGCGTCGACGCGGTCATTCCCGCCTGGAACGAAGCCGAAGCGATCGCGCTCGTCCTGGACGCGCTTCCGCGGCCGCTCGTGCGGCGGATCGTCGTTTGCGACAACGGCTCGACCGACGGGACCGCCGAGATCGCGCGGGCCCACGGGGCGGTCGTGGTCCACGAGCCGCGGCGCGGCTACGGCGCCGCGTGCCTCCGGGCGCTCGCCGCGCTCGAGGCCGACCCGCCCGACGTGGTGCTCTTCCTGGACGCGGACATGAGCGACGATCCGGCCGAGGCAGCGCAGATCCTCGAGCCGATCCTCACCGGTCGCGCGGATCTTGTGATCGGTTCCCGGACGCTCGGAGAGCGGGAGCCCGGCGCGCTCACGCCGCAGGCCCGGTTCGGCAACTGGCTCGCCACCCGGCTTCTGCTCGCGCTCTACGGCGCCCGGTTCACCGACCTCGGGCCGTTCCGCGCGATCCGATTCCGCTCGCTCCGGGACCTCGGCATGCGCGACCGGGATTTCGGCTGGACGGTGGAGATGCAGATCAAGGCCGCGCGCGCCGGTCTTCGCACCGCGGAGGTTCCGGCCCGTTATCGGAGGCGGATCGGGCGGTCCAAGATATCGGGCACCGTCTCCGGATCCGTGCGGGCCGGGATCAAGATCCTCGGCACGATCGCGGCGGACTTCGCGCGCCGGGGTCCGCCGCGCCGCCCGCGCCCGAGCGGCCGCCGCGGCGGTGGGGCGCCTTGACCCGTCTCCCCGGCGCGCGGTACCATCCGCGAATCTTGCGACCAAACGGCGGCATCCCAACCCTTTTGGGCCTTACCCTCTTGGTCCTGGCGCCGGCGGCCGCCGCGTACACGCCTCCCCCCCTTTTCCGCAACACGGCCAATATCCAGGATTCGGATGTCTGCAAGACGTGCCACCTCGACATCACCGAGCAGTGGCAGCGGTCGAGCCATTCCCGGGCCGATCGGAACAAGAATCTCCTCTTCGGACGGATGTACTTCCAATCCCTGAAGCTGACGCGCGGCGAGACGTGGCTCAAATGCGGCCCCTGCCACGAGACCGTCCAGTTCGTGAACCAGGACTTCAACAATCTCCGCCCCGTGAGCGGGGAGGGCGTCACCTGCGCCTACTGCCACGCGGTCGATAGCCCGGGAAATCGCGACGGGATTCCTCCGTTCACCCTCGATCTGGCCCACTATTCCGGCACGATTCGGATGCCGGTCGCCACGCCCGCCCACGGATCGCAATACAGCGCCTACATTCACACGTCGGAGTACTGCGGCGGCTGCCACACGTACAAGAACCAGCGCGGCGTGCCGATCAGCGATACCTACGGCGAATGGAAGCGCTCCAAGTACGCCAAGCTGGGGATTACCTGCCAGACTTGCCATATGCCGGGCGGACCGGGCCGGATCTCCTACCTGGGACCGGCGCGGCCGAAGGTGCCGGATCACACGTTCAGCCCCGAGGCGGTCGAGCGCGCGCGGCCGGGCAAGTCCGTCGGCTTCACGCTCCGCGCCGAGAAGATCCGGTCGGGCGATTCGCTCCGCGTCTTCGCGATGGTCTCGAACCTGGGCTGGGGCCACTCACTCCCGACCGGCAACGATCAGAAGATCGTGTTGATCCGGCTCCGCGTTCTCACCAAGTCCGGCAGCATCGTCTGGGAGAACGATCCGTTCACCGAGTGGAACACGTCGGTCTTCGGCGTCATCCTCGCCGACGAGCTTGGATTGTGGCCGGCGGACACCTGGACGGCGCACTCCGTCCTCACCGATCGGAGGATCAAGGCGGGGCAGAGCGCGATCGTTCGCTACGACGCCCCGCTCGGAGATCAGAAGGGCCCGTACAAAGTCGAAGCGCAGCTCCTCTATCGCGGCGCGCGACCGAACACCGTCGAGACGTACAACCTTCCCGATGACGTCTACGGCGTCGAGCGCGAGCTCGCCGAGACGTCAATCCAGGTCCCCTAGGCCGTGTTCGCCGAGGACCTGCTCCGCGACGTGAGGCGCGCGGGCTTCGCGCCCACCGCGATCGCGACGTACGTGCGGAGGATCGGCGCCCGCGCCGTGGGCCGGCTGCCCCGGAACGTGGAGCTCGTCCGCTCGGTCGCCGCGACCGCCCTGGTCCTCTTCGCGATCCAATTCTGCGGCGCGCTCCTCCTCTCGTGGGCGTTCGGCAGGAGGACCGGCGTCTCGTACCTGATCTCCTCGAGCGCGGTCCTGCTCTTTGTTTCGTTCTGGATCCTGACCCATCTCGGGCTGATGCACGCGACGCGGGACGACCGGCCGATGCGCCGGATTCCGTTCCCGGTGGCGCTGACCATGCTCCGGTTGGTGTCGATTCCGGCGATCGTGCTCTTGATCCGCGACGGCGCCTGGCCCGTCGTCGTGTGGCTCTACGCCGCGAGCGCCTCGACGGACGTCATCGACGGCGTGATGGCGCGCGCGTTCGGATCGGAGTCCCGAATCGGATCGGTCCTCGACCCGCTCGTCGACATCGCCTTCAACTCGTCGGTCTTCGTCGCGCTCGCCTCCGCGCGCGAGCTCCCGTGGTGGGTCGCGGGGCTGATGCTCGGCCGCTACGCGCTGCTCGTCGCCGGCACGTTCTATCTCTACGTCTTCCGCGGCCCGGTACGCATCCAGCCGACCGCGTTCGGAAAACTGACGGGCGTGCTGACGACGGTGCTGCTCGGGCTCCTCCTCCTCGGGCTCGCGTCCTGGAGTGACGCGACGCGGGGCCGCCTGAAGGAGGTCTTCGACGTGGGCTTGGGGGTTCTGGCGTTCGCCACCATCATCCAGGTCGTCTTCATCGGGCTCGCGAACCAGAAGGCGCTCGAGCGGGAGCCGGCCGCGGAGGAAGCGCCCCGAGCCGGTAAGGTCGTCGGGGACGTGCGCTGGCCAAGAGGGTAATTCCCGTCCTGCCGGTCCGACATCTCCCGCCTCACTCCTGACCCTCCCCAGACGCCGCCCGGTCTGCCCTTCGCATTGCATCCTGCAATGCCAGCGTATGCCGGACGCCCGTCCCCGGAAGCTGTTCCCCACTAGTCGCTTGCAAGCAAAGCCCGGACACGCGATTGGACCCAGCCGGGCCTGACGCGCCGGCGTGCCCTCCGTGGCATGTCTCTTGCGCTCCGGAGCACCGGTAAATCCCTGGGGCACAACGATCGACCCTCTTTCACGGAGCTGATTCCTGCTGATGCGGCTCACGGCGGGCCTCGTGTTCGCTCGATTCTGTCGACACCGCTCGGGCGTTGCTTGCCTCGTCGCGGCCGCGTTGGGCCTCGCCTTCTCTTCGGCCCCCGCGATCGCGGGCCCGGGAAGCGGGACCGCCACGATCGCGGGATCGTCGGCGGTGGTGGCGGGCGCGAGCGGCACCTGGGCGATCACCTACGTCGCGGCCGAGAACTTCGGCGCGCTGTTAGGCGGCCAGATCACGATCGAGATCCCGTCCGGATGGACGGCCCCTCAATCGAGCGATTCCAGCTCCGCCGGCTATGTCCGGCCGGAGCCGCCCGACCATGTCACCCTGCTCTCCACGTCGGGCCAGACCATCACGGTCCAGCTGGGCGCCCTGCCGGCGACGCCGTTCCTGGCGGGCGACTCGGTCACCGTGGTCTACGGCTGGGGCGGAGGCGCCGCCGCGGCCGTGGCCGACAGCGTGGCGCCTGCCACCGCGACGTTCACCGTCACCAGCGACCCGCTTCAATCGGGCTCTCCGGCGCCGATCGCGTCGTCGCCGACGCTCGCGGTGGCTCCCGATTCCGTGACTCACGTGCGCGTGGTCGATCCCGCGATGACTCCCGTCGGGGTCTTCACGCGGAGCGCCGACGAGGACACGACCCGCCTCCTTCTCCTCGGCTACGACCGCTTCGATAACCCGGCGCGCCTCGTCACGGGCGTCTGGACCGTGACCGGTGGCATCGGGACCGCGTCACCCGCCACCGGAACCGGAACGGTCCTCACGCTGACCGGCGCCGCGACGGGCTATGCGGTGGGGGACAGCGGCGTATGGGCCGACTCGACCGGGCTCATCACCGTGACGCACGGCGCGTACGCCGGGCTCCTCATGAACGCCGACGTCATCGCGACCGCGGGGGCGCCGCTCGGCGGGAATGTGACCGCGGTCGACGCCGACGGGAACGGGATCACGACCGGCCCCGGCTCGAGCGCGTCGATTCTCTTCGCTGCGTACGCCGACTCCTTGGGCGGAGCCGCGGCGGACCCGAATTTCGTCTCGTCGGCCGCGACCCTCTCCGGCGGCACGTGGAACTCCACCTTGACGGCGCGCCGCGCGGGGACGTTCTGGCTCGCCGCGCGCGACACGACCGCGGGGTTCGAGACCTCGCCCCGCCGGCGGATCGACGTCGCGCCGGCCGCGGCCGACCACATCACGGCCCGCCCCGACACGCTCCATCTCGTCGCGGGCGTCATGGACACCGTGACGGTCCTCGTCTTCGACCTCTACGGAAACCGCGCGCCCGTGCCGGCGAACGAGACGCTGACGCTCTGGACCGACCGCATCGTCGGACGCTTCTACGATTCGTTCGGCTCGATCGTCTACGAGGGCATCCTCGCCGCGGGGGCCGACTCGGTCGACTTCCGGTACCGGGACACGCAGGCGGGCGCGGGGGTCGGCCGCCTCCGGGCCATCGACGCGAACGGCTCGGGCCCCTCGCTCGGCGCCGCGGCCGCGAGCGTCGTCACCTCGCCGAACGTGCCTCTGGGATTCTTCACGGTCCAGGCCGCGCCGGACACCCTAGTCGCGGACGGCGTCGACTCCTCCCTTGTGACCTCGGAGGCCGTGCGCGACGGGTACGGAAACGTGGTCGCTGCGGGCGAGCGGTTCACCGCGTTCGGCACGCTCGTGGCGCCGATCACGGACGTCGATCCCGGCACTCCGGGCGCGCAGTGGGTCGCGGCCGCGGACGGCACGGTGAGCGGCTGGGTGGGCGCCGGGCTCGTGAAGGGCGCGGGCCTCGACTCGATCGCGTCCGAGCGCGGCGGCGCGAACGGCAAGGTCGCGATCCGGCTGATCGCCGGCGCTCCGGCGGGCGCGATCGCGCTGGTCGCCTCTCCCGACTCGCTCGCGGCCGACAGCGTGGCGACCCGCGCCCTGGGCGCGGCCGGGCTCCACGACGCGAACGGGAGCGCGGTCGAGAACGGCGAGCCGTTCACGGTTTCGACGACCCTCGGCTCGATCGCGTCGCCCGATCAGGATGGGGCGACCCCGGGGATCCAGGTCCGCGCCTCGGGCGGAGCGATCTCGTTCACGCTCTTCGGCGGCGACTCGATCGGGACCGCGACCGTTTCCGCCGCTTCCGCGCGGGGGACCGCGGCGGGGAGCGTCAACGTCCGCCTCGTCCCGGGCGCTACGAGCGCGGCCAAGTCCTCGGTGGCCGCGACGACGCCCGCGCCGGTCGGTGGCGTCGGCAGCACGGTCGCCGTCACGCTCCACGATTCGCAGGGCCATCCGATCGCGGGCGTTCCGTCCGACTCGATCTCGGTCGGCGTCTCCGGCGTCTCGGCGACCGTCACGCCGCAGGGCGCCTCGACCGACGGTGCGGGGCTGATCGAGCTCCGCGCCACCGCGACGGTCGCGGCGCCCGGCACCGTCTCCGTGACCGTGCGCGGCGTGACGCTCGCCGATTCGCCCACGATCGTCTTCCAGCCGGGGCCGCTCGACCACTACGCGCTTGCGGGACCGGCGGGGCCGTTGACCGCGGGCACCGCGGACGCGCTCCAGGTCGGCGCCCGCGATTCCTTCAACAACTCGATCCCGGGCCTCTCGGGCGTCGTCCTCCGTCCCACCGTGCTCGGCGGCGGCGCGACCGTGCCCGACTCGGCCACGATCGCCGGCGGTCTCGCCGCGGTCCCGTTCACGCCGACGGCGGCCGCGCCGCTCACGATCCAGGTGCGGGACGACGCGTCCCGAACGGTCACCTACGGGCCGGTTCCGGTCACGCCGGGTCCGTCCTTCCGCGTGATCGCGGTCGCGCCCTCGGCCGACACCCTCGCCGCGGGCGACTCGGTCGCGGTTCGCGCGCGGCTCTTCGACGCGTGGGGGAACACGGTGGCGGGCGGCCAGGTCGTAGCCTCGGTCGTGGCCGGAGGGGGAACCGTCGCGCCCGCGGCCGACGCGGCCGACGCCTCTGGATTTGCCGACTTCATGCTTCACGCCGGCTCCACGCTGGGCACGCTCGGGCTTCGATTCCTCGCGGCGGGAAGCGCGGCCGAGGACTCGGTCCGCGCCGACACGCTTCAAGTCACCGTGATCCCGGCGGGGGCCGTCTCGCTCCGCGTCCTCCCCGACTCGCTCGGCTGGATCGCGGGCGCCCCGGTGCGCGTGCGGGTGGAGCCGCTCGACGCGTTCGGGAACGTCGTGCTCGCCGACACCGCCACGATCGTAATGCGCCCCAGCGGCGCGCTCCGGTGGGCGCCGGCGTTCGGCGCGCTCTCGGGCGGCGCGTTCGTGACGTTCGCGAGCGATACGATCGCGGAGTCGGTCTCGCTCGCCGCGGACCGCGTGGGCGGGGGCACGGGGAGCGCGGGCCCGGCCGTCGTGGCGCCGGCCGCGGCGGCTTCGGTCGCCATCGCCTCGGGGGACGGTCAGACCGCGATCGTCGCCCGCGAGGTCGCGTCGCCCCTTCGAGTCCGCGTGCGCGACGCGTACGGAAACCTGACCCCGGGCGCCTCGATCGTCTTTGGGGTCGCCGCGGGGAACGGATCCGTGGACGCGATTCGGGGAGGCGCGGCCGATTCCGTCGGGGTGAGCGACGGGTCCGCGGTGGCGGCATGCGAGGTCGCGCGTCTCGGGACGGTCGCCGGCGTGGGGAGCGACGCGTTCCGCGCCCGGCTCCTCATCGCCCCCGCGGCGCAGGTGCTCTTCACCGCCAGCGCGAGCCCGGACACGGCGGCCTCGCTCTCGCTCTCGCCACCGTCGCTCTCGCTCGCCGCGGGCGGCGTGGCGAACGTCACCGCGACGGCGCGCGACCTCTTCGGAAATCTCGCGCCCGGCGCAGCCGTTACGTTCTACGTCGGCGCCCCTTCCGCGGGCACGCTCGAGTCGCTTGGGTCGACGTCGGGCGGAAGCGGCTCGCAGAGCGGCACGACCGGGGGCGCGGGCGCGCTCGCCGTTCGATACCGCGCGCCCGCCACGACACCCGCCGCCGACTCGATCTTCGCCCGCGGCGCGTCGATCGCCCCGGTCGGCATCCGCGCGACCGTCGGCGCGGCCACGACGGCGTCGCTCCAAGTATTGCCCGATTCGCTCGGATGGATCGCCGGCGACCCGGTGCGGGTGCGGGTGCGCGCGATCGACGCGTTCGGGAATCCGGTTCCGGCCGACACCGCGACGGTCGGTCTGTCATCGGGCGGGAGCGCGACCTTCACGCCCGCGTTCGGCGCGATGACGGCCGGCGAGTTCGTGACCTTCGCGCGCGACACGCTCGCGGAGTCCGTCCCGAGCCTCGATGCCTCCCGGGTGGGTGGAGGGACCGGCAGCGCGGGTCCCGTGACGGTGCGGCCGGCGTCGCCCGCGGGCGCGATCGCGATCGCCGCACCGCGCGACACCCTGACCGCCGATGGCCGGAGCTCCGTGACGGTGGCGCTTGGGCCGGTCCGCGACGCGTTCGGAAACTTAGTAACGACGGGCTCGCTCGTTCTCGTGAGCGCTACCGCCGCGTCGCTCCTGGCGCCGGATGCCTCTCCGCTCCCGGGGCTCGATCTGGCGACCGCGTCCGACGGCCGCGCGTCGCTGGTCCTGACCGCCCCGGCCTCGGCGGGGGCCGACACGCTCCGCGCGTGGACGCGGGTGGGGGCCGCCGCCGGGCAGCACGCGTTCGTCTACGAGCCGCCGCCGTCCCTCGCCTACACGCCGGGCACGATCGCGCCGCAGGTCGTCGTTCCAGGATCGACGTACTCATTCCGCGTGCGCGTGACCAACACGGGGACCGGGACGATCCAAATCGGGACGGGGACGACGATCTCGTTCGGAGCGGGGGCGATGGCGTACACCGCCGCGCTCGCCGCGCCGGTCCCGCTGGTCGCGGGGCAGTCCGATACGCTCCGGTTCGCCGCGGGCGGGGTCTCATCGATGCTGACGCCGGGGACCTACGCCCCCGCGCTCCGCGCGGTCGGGACCGACGGGACGGGCGACGCGTTCGACTTCTACCTGAGCCTCGCGGGCGGTCAGGTCCACGCAGCGGGGGTGAGCGCCGCCGGGGTCAGCGCCTCGCCGTCCCCGGTGCCGCTCGGCTACGGCGCCCTGGCCCTGGTCTTCGACGTCACGAACCCCACGACCCTCGCGGCGACAATCGACGCGGCGAGCCTTGGCTACACGATCGGCGCGTTCACCACGGTCGGCGTGGCGCCGTCGCTCCCGGCCGCGCTCCCCGCGGGGGGAACGACGCGCCTCACGGTCACGGTGAGCGTCCCGCCGAGCGGGATCCCCGACGGCACCGTCGTTGGCGCCACCCTCACCGCGACCGCCGGCTTCGGCGGGTCCTCGGTCGTCGGGTCGAACCTGACGCGGCTCTCCTTCCAGGTCCAGTCCGCGGCCCGCATCGTCGCGACGACGGGTGTCGCGCTCCCCTCGCGCTATCTTCGCGCGCGGACGTTCGGTCCCACCGTGCGCGTAAGCAATACGGGTACCTCGACAGTCACGCTCGCGCGCGGCACGACGCGCCTCGTGCTCGAGCACCCGGGCGGAGACCTCCTCTCGACCGGGCTTAACGCCGCGACGGCGGTCCTCGGGAGCGACTCCGCGTCGCTCGTCTTCGACTCGCTCGCGGTGCCCGCTTCCGTCGCGCGCGGGCGCTACGCCGCGCGGCTCTATCTGAACGGCACGGAATCGGGACAGGCCTTCGCCGACACGATCCCGCTCGATCCCGACAGCGTCTCGGTGCTCGAGCCGCCGCTTCTCTCCGTGGTCGGACCGCTCTCGCCCGATTCCGTGAGCGCGGGGCAGACGCGCCCGCTTCGACTTCGCCTCGCGAACGGCGGCGACGTGGCCTTCGACCTGGATCCCGGGACGATGCTCCGGCTGGGCTCGCCGCTCTTCACCGATCTCTCGCTCGGCGTGGCGGCGGCGCTTGGGCCCGGCGCGGCGATCGATCTCGACTTCGCCGGCGCGCCGCTCGGGTCGCCGCTCTCGCCGGGGAGCGCCGCGGCCACGCTCGAGGCGCGCGGAACCGAGGACGGCCGCTTCCGCGAGGAGGCGATCGCCGCGGGCCTGCTCGAGGCGCGTCCGCCGGCCGCGATCGCGTTCGTCGCGGGCTCGACCGTTCCCGACACCGTTCGCGCGGGGCAGTCGTACGACCTCTCGGTCGCGGTGCGGAACAGCGGGGGCTCCCCGATCACGCTCGATCCCGCGTCATCGCGAATCCTGCTTACGGACGGTGTCGAGCAGGTGGTCGCGTTGGGCTCGGGAGCGCCCGTGGCTCTCGGCCCTGGCGGCCAGGCGACGCTCTCCTTCCCCAGCGCCGCGTTCCCGGCCGCGCTCGCGAGCCAGCCGTACCCCGTGACGCTCTTCCTCTACGGGAGCGAGTGGGGCCAGGCGGAGAGCACGCAGGTCGCGTCGCCCCAATCCGAGATTCTGGTGATCGAGCCGGCGGCCGCGGTCCAGATCCGCCCCGTGGCTGCCGCCGCGCCGATCCAGGCAGCCGCCGGCATGGCCTCGGTACGGACCTGGGGGCTCGAGCTCATGGCGCTTGTTCCTCCCGGCGGCGTCACCGCCGTCCACCTGACGACGCTCCGGCTCACGGTGCTCACCGACGGGAGCGCCGCCGGCGCCCCTTCGGCTGCTCTCGGCACGATCGCGGTCCGCTCGACGACGGGCGCGCTCCTCGCGCAATCGGCCGTCGGGGGCGCCAATCCGGTTACGCTCACGCTCTCCACGCCCCTCGCGATTACCGCGGGGGCCGAGTCGCTCTACGTGGAGGTCGGGATCGCCGGCTCGGGCGCGGCCCGCGCGGTGGCGCTCCGCGTCGCGGCGGACACCGACGTTCTGGTGCTGGAGGACCTGACGGCGACCCCCGTGCCGGTGCGCGGGGGAGGCGGGGTCGCGTTCTCGCCGCTCACGTCACCGACGCTCACGCTCTTCGATCGGGCGCACGGCTACCCGAATCCGTTTCGCGCGGGTCGGGAAGACGTGCGTCTCTCCTACCTCCTGACCCAGGACGGCGCGGTGCGCGTGAAGATCTACACGCTCCTCGGCGACCTCGTGCGGGAGATCGCGCTCGCCGCGGGTGCTACAGGGGGCACGCGGGGGCTGAACGAGGTCCCGTGGGACGGGCGGAACGGGAAGGGCGAGCTGGTGCGGCCCGGCCTCTACGTCGCGCGGATCGAGGGCTCCGGCGCGAGCGAGCAGATCAAGGTGGGGGTGCTCCGATGAAGGCGCTCCGCTCGGTCTCGCTCCTGCTGCTCCTCGTCGCTACCCAGGCGATCGGGCCCGCCGCCCATGCGTACGCGCAGTCTTCGGGCGCCGCGGGAACGTCGAACCTGCTCGCGTCGCCCGGGAGCTGGCCGACCACGGGCGCCTTGAGCGGAACCACCGCGCTCGGCCTCGATCCCTCGGCGGTCTACTTGAACCCCGCGGGACTCGCGGACCAGGACGAGCGCACCTTCCTCGTTCACCATGGACTCCTGCAGTTCGACACCTCCTGGGATCTGGCCGCGGTCGCCTATCCGATCCCCGGACTCGGCGCCGCGGGGCTCGGCCTCGCGCGAATCGGCTCCTCCGGCATCGAGGCATACGACTCCGCGAACCAGCCCCTCGGCACGATCGGCTACAGCGAGACCTCGATCGCGGTGAGCGTGGCCCGGCGCGTCTACGGCCCCATCGGCGCCGGGATCTCGTTCAAGGTATTGAGCCAGTCGCTCGGCGCCGTATCGGCCGCCGCGCCCTCGATGGACCTGGGCGCCGTCTATCGTCCGGAGCTGCTCCGCGGCGGACAGGTCGGTTTCTCGGTCCAGAACGTCGTGGCCGGATCGCTCGATCTGGGCGGGGCGACGTCGAGCCTCTCCCGCTCCTTCCGCCTCGGGCTCGCGAGCCCCGAGTGGCGCTTCGGACGCCTCATGGCGGGGCGGGCCGTCGCCGACCTCGCGCGCGAAGGGGTCATGAAGACGCGGCTCGGCGTCGAGGCGACCCGGCTTGGGATCGGCTCCCTCCGCGTGGGGCTCGACCGCGGGCGTCCGCTCTTCGGATTCGGCATCAACTGGCGCCGGTACGGGCTGGACTTCGCCCTGGCGCAGGGGGAGATCGAGGCCACCAAGCAGCTCGCGCTCCACGTCGCGTGGGGCGAGCCGCTGAGCCAGTACGAGGAGCGCCGCCGCGCCGAGTACGCGAGGGCCGCGGAGGACTCGGTGCGGGCGCGCCGCGCGGGGCTCGTGGCCCGCGATCGCGCGAAGGCCGAGCAAGCGGAGTCGATCGGCGACTGGGAGCGCGCGCTTCTCCTCTGGGAGATCCTCGTTCGCGAGCGGCCCGACGACAAGACCTACGAAGCGCGCGCGGCGGCGGCCCGGGTCGAGATCCAGGCGACCGCGAAGCGGGAGGTCGAGGCGGAGAGCGGCCGGAGGGTCGCGTCCACGATCGCTTCCATGACGCGCGCGTCGCTTCGGCGCGGGGACGTCGAGGAGGCGACCTGGATCTGGCGCGGCTTCGCTCCTCCGGGACACCCACCCACGGGGGTCGCGCCCGAGAGCCTCGCGGCGGTCGAGGCCGAGCTCCTGGTCGCGCGTGAGCGCGCCGCGGGGCGCGCCGTCGCGCGCGCCGACTCGCTCCGGCTGGCGGGGCGGGTGTTCGACGCCGCCGAACAGGCGGCTCTCGCGCTCCGGCTGAAGCCCGACGACCCGCAGGCGCAGGCCGTCTGGGCCTCGCTCCAGGTCCTGGTCCACAAGAGCGCGGACACGGCGGCGACGCTGGGTAGGAAGCTCGAGACCCTGACCGCGGTGCACGAAGCGTCGCAGGCATTCAACGAGGGGCGGTACACGGACGCGCAGGTCGCCGTCCGCCGCGCGCTCGCGCTCGAGCCCTCGAACATGGAAGCGCGCGCCTGGCGCGACCGCATCGAGCGGCGGCTCTCGACGCCGAAGCCCGAGGTCGATGCCCGGATCAAGCAGCTCTACATCAAGGGGATGGAGGCCTTCTCCTCGGGCGACTACCGCGAGGCGCTCAGGAACTGGGAGCAGATCCTCGTGCTCGACCCGCTCAACGAGAGCGCCCGTAGGAACGTGCTCGAAGCGCGCGATCGGATGAAGTCGGAGGCGAGGCGGTGAAGCTCGCGAACCGCCCGATGGCCCCGCGCCGGTTCCACCTCCGCGTGGCCGCCGAGGAGCAGCACCTGGCCGAGATCCGCGACTTCCTCCAGGAAGTCGGCGAGAAGCTCCTCATCCCCGGCCGGGTCCTCGCGAACACCAAGCTGGCGGTCGACGAGGCGTGCACGAACATCGTGAAGCACGGCTATCGGGGGGTGGCCGGCTTCATCGAGGTCGTGGTGACCGGGAACGGACGCGAGTTCTCGATCGCGATCCACGACCAGGGAAAGAGCTTCGACCTCCGGAACGTCAAGAGCCCGGATCTCAAGATGTACGTCGAGACGAGGAAACGCGGCGGCCTCGGCGTCTTCCTGATGAACCAGCTCATGGACGAGGTGCGCTACCGCGCGGGCGACGACGGCAACGTTCTCACCATGTCGAAGCGGCTGGGACGCTCCCGCCGCCGGCGCCCCGGGAAGGATCAACCGCGCCGCACGCTTCGCTTCACCTACACGGTCCAGGCCTTTGGCGCGATCACGCTGATCGTCGCCCTGGCCTTCGGCGCGATCCACCTGCGGCAGATCGGCGGTCTGGAGGAGGAGGTGCTGGCCCAGGCGCGCGCCTCGGCCGCGAGCCTCGCGGGATCGGGCCTCGACGTCCTGTTGCGGAAGGAGCCGATGTCGGTGGAGCAGACCCTTCTGAATCAATCGATCCGCACGCTCCTTCGCTTCCGGCCCGAGTACGCGGCGGCCCGCGTGATCGACGCGGCGGGCCGGGTCTGGGGATCGGACCGATTCGAGGAGCTCTTCTCGACGCGGACGCTCCCGCAGGGCGCGCAGGCGGTCACGCCGGGAGCCCGACCGGGTGGCAGGCCGGGCCCGCCCGTCGCCATGGTCGAGCCCGCGAACGGAAAAACGCGCGAGGTCTATTATCCGATCCTCGAGCCGTCGGCAAGAACGCAGCGGGCGCTCGGCTGGATCCAGATCGTGGTGCGCGAATCGGCGATCGCCGAGCGGATCAGCGGCGCGCGCATCGAGCTGGCGACGATCGCGCTCTTCACGCTCCTCCTCGGCTACATGCTCTCGGCCATCCTGATCACGATCTTCGTCCAGCCGATCCAGGCGCTCTCCGACAGCGTGCGGGCCATCGGAGAGGGCACGATGGTCGCCGACATCGGCGCGTCGGGGAACGACCAGATCGACGACATCGCGCGCGCGTTCAACGAGGTGACGGCCAAGTTCCGCGCCGCCCAGGGCCACCTGATGGAGCAGGAGCGGATGCAGCAGGAAATGCAGGTGGCGCAGGAAATCCAGCAGATGCTCCTCCCGCGCAAGGTGCCCGAGCTGGAAGGGTTCGAGCTCGGCTACCTCTACCGCGCCGCGAAGGAGGTGGGGGGCGATTACTTCGACTTCTTGACGGTCGACGAGCGCACGGTCGGCGTCGTGGTCGCGGACGTCTCGGGAAAGGGCGTCCCGGGCTCGCTGGTCATGACCATGATCCGCACCGCGCTCCGGATGGAAGCCCGCGGGAACCGGTCGGCGTCGGACGTGATGGCCAGGATGAACGCCTTCGTGACCGAGGACATGAAGAAGGGGATGTTCGTGACCATGTTCTACGTCGTGCTGGATTCGGTGAACCGCGTGGTCACCTACGCGAGCGCCGGACACAACCCGATGATCCTCTACCGCGGGGAGGAGGACTCGACCTACTTCCTGAAGCCGAAGGGGATCCCGGTCGGGATCAACGTGCCGGACGAGGAATTGTTCCGGAAGACGATCAGCGTGGAGAAGCTGTCGCTTCGCGAGGGGGACATGCTCGTGATCTACACCGACGGCATCACTGAGGCGATGAACCCCGATCGGGACCAGTTCGGCGAAGCGAGGCTCCTCTCCGCGATCAAGCGGTACGGCCACATGACGTCGCAGGAGTTCGCCGAGGCGCTGAATCTCGAGATTCAGGAGTTTACGGGCGGCGCGCCGCAGAACGACGACATCACGCTCGTGGCCATCAAGGAGAAGGTGCCGGTCGAGGCGCGGCTCGAGGAGAACCGGCGCGAGCTCTTCCGGTTGATCGAGGAGGAGGGGATGCCGGTGGCCGAGGCGTGCGCCAAGCTCCAGGTCGCCTCCTCCACTTATTACAAGTACAAGCGCCGCGTGGAGGTCATGGGAGGGGAAGAGGGCCTGAAGCCGACCCGGCCCCAGGCGCCGCTGGCGCGAGCAAGCGTTGAGGAGGAGGCGGCGATCTTGGAGATCGTCCGGGCCGAGCCGTCGCTGGGGGCCAAGCGAGTCTGGGAGATCCTCAGGGCCACAAATCGCTGCCGCGCCGACCTTTCCGAGAGGGCGATTTACGAGATGTTTCGCAGGAAGGGCCTCAACACGAGGGAAAAAAGGCTCGAGTTCAGCCGCAACGGAACCGATAAACGAATGGCGAGGCTCGCTCGGGCATTGTCGGAGGGCCCGGCGCCGACCCCGACCGAGCAAGGAGGAGGGGAAGCATGAAGGGAATCGACGTTTACGTCGAGGAAGCAGCCCAGAACCGAGGCGTATCGGTGCTGCGAGTTTCGGGCTACGTCGATACGACGACCAGCCCCGACCTCGAGCGCAGGCTTCAGGCGCTTCTGCGCGACAAGCGCTTCCACATCGTGGTCGACCTTTCCGGCGTCGAGTACATCTCGAGCGCGGGGTGGGGGATCTTCATCAGCGAGATCCGAGAGATCCGCGAGCAGGGCGGCGATCTGAAGCTCGCGGGGATGATCCCCGACGTCCGCGAGGTATTCGACCTCCTCGAATTCGAGAACATCCTGAAATCCTACGCCGACGCCGATCTGGCCATCGCCTCGTTCGGCCAGATCACGCCCGCGCCCCAGGCGTCTTCGGCGAGCGCGGCCGATGCCTCCGGCTCCGCGCAGTCCGCGGCGAGCAAAGGCCCGCAGCGCTCCGAGACGGTCCTCTCCGACGAGGACCTGATCCGCGAGATCGCGCGGCAGCACCCCGAGTTCGGCCTCATGCGCATCCAGAAGGAGCTTCGCCGGCCGGAGCGCGGGGGGCGCGACTTGAATCCGGTCCAGATCTACGTCCTCCTCCGCAAGCTCGACCTCGACACGCGCGAGCGGCGCGTGGCCCTCGCAAAGGAAAATCAAACTTCGACGCGGCGCTAAATCAAATCCGCTTGACCGGCGGGGGAGCGCGCGCTTATCGTTCGGCGCACGATCCCCCGCGATGCTTTTCCGCCTTCCTCCGATCGCCCCGCCCCGAGTAGAGCTATTTTCGCGCAGGCAGAAACCGTGATTTCGGGGTACTTACGGCGATGAAGATCGAAATCGAAGCGGTACCACAGGCTGCTGCAATCCTGCTAATCGCGGCCGCGTTGGGCCTGGGCCTCTGGGCCTACCTGACCCGCTATCCGGCCCTCGCGCCGAAGCGCCGCTGGATTCTCCTCGCGGCGCGGCTCACCGCGCTGCTGGCGCTCCTCCTTGCCTCGCTCGCTCCGGTCCTTCGCTATCCCGAGGCGTCCCGCGCGCGAAACCGCCTCCTGGTGCTCCTCGACCACTCGGGGAGCATGGGTGTGCGCGATGCCTCCGGGGGACGGAGCCGGAAGAGCGCCGCCGACAGCGCGGCCGCGGCCATCGCGCGCGAGCTGAGCGGACGCTACGACGTCCGCGTTGCCGCCTTCGACGCCGCCCTCGGCACGTTCGGGAAGGACGTTCGACATGCCGCGGAATCGTTCCCGGGAGGCGGAGAGACCGCTCTCGGCGACGCGATCCGCGGCGCGGTAACGCGCCTCGATCCCGATTCCGTCGCGGCCATCCTCGTGCTGAGCGACGGCGAGGTGAACCGAGGCGAGGATCCCGAGCGCGCGCTCGACTCGACCCTGCCCGCGTTCGGCCTGGTGGTCGGGAGCCCGTCCGACCCGCCGACGGTCGGAATCGCGGGGGTCGAGGCGCCGCCCGAGATGATCGTCGCGCGCGCCACGCCCCTGACCGTGACCGTACGCCAGGGCGGGCGTCCCGCCTCGCGCGGCATCGTGCGCGTGAGCGAGGACGGACGAGAGCTGGGCCGCGCGCCGTTCAAGCTCGACGGCTCCGGCGCCTCCGCTCGCGTATCGATCCCGGTGACGCTGACCGCCCGCGGGAAGCGGTTCCTCGCGGTCGAGCTCCTCGACGTCCCCGACGACCCGATGCGCGAGAACAAGCGGCGTCTTGTCGCGGTGACCGCGAGGCCGGCCAAGCGGTCGGTCCCGTTGCTCGCCGCCTCGTGGGACTGGGACCTCCGCTCGCTCGCCCGAGGCGTCGAGGAGGACACCACCTGGGGCATCGTCCGATTGTCGCCGAGCGGAGCGTCCCAAGTTTCGCGGCTCGGAGGCCCCCCGGGTCCGTTCGATAGCTACCTCGAGGACGCCGAGGCCGTCGTCGCTCGATTCGACGCGTCGACCATCACGCTGGAGCGCGCCGCGGCGCTGATGCGTTATCTGGAGCGTGGCGGCGGCGTGCTTCTTTGGGTCGATCCGTATCCGCGTCCTCCCGTCGAGTCCCCGCTCACGCGGGCCGTCGGCCTGGCATGGCGCTTCTCGGGGCAGCCGGTCGGCCCCGTCGCGACCGCCGAGCTGGCGCCCGGGGGTCACACGCACGAAATCGCACTTCTCGGCGGAGATGCCGCGAGCGCGGCCGCGACGTGGAAGGATCTGCCCCCGGTCGAGCCGCTGGTGGCGTTCGACCCCACGGGGAGCCCGCTCCAGCCGGTCGTCCTGGGCCGCGTCAGCAGCGGCGCCGTTCCGCTCGTGCTCGCGGGCACCGTGGGAAAAGGGCGGGTCGTGGTCCTGAACGCCGCCGGCGTCTACCGATGGGGGCTCACCGCCTCGGGGATCGCGGGGCGCGCCGGGGTCGAGACGGCGTTTTTCGGCGGAATCTGCCGCTGGCTCGCGGGCGGATCGGAGGACCATCCGGTCCAGATCGAGGCGCCTGAGATCACGCCGGAAGGGCGCCCGGTCCCGATTCGGATCGTGGCGTCGCTGCCCGGTCCGCAGGGAGCCGAGGCGCGCGTGACCGCGAGGGCGGTCGGCGGAAAACCCGCGGCCGGCGCCCAGGTGGAAGCCAAGCTGACGCCCACGGCCGGAGGGGAATTCTCAGGGTCCCTCCCGCTGGGGCCAGGCACCTACCTGCTTCGTGGGAGCGTGACTCGGGGGGGCCGGTCCGTCGGGAGCGACAGCATCCGCATCGCGGTCGGAGTCCAGGGAATCGAATTCGAGACGCTCGCCGCCGATCCGTCGTCGCTTCGCCGCCTCGCGGAAAGCTCGGGGGGATTGGCGGCGCCCATCGACAGCGCCGGCCCGGTGATCGAACGGCTTCGTTCTCCCGATCTCTCCCGCGTCCGCATGGCGGAGATCGACCTCTTCCACAATCCTCTCCTCTTCACGATCCTGATCGTCGCCCTAGCGTTGGAATGGGCGATGCGGCGGAGGTTCCATCTGATGTAGAAAGCCGAGCCGCAGCGCCGCGTGGCGCCCGAGCCCGTCCCCGGCGCCCGAGCCCGTCCCCGAATCCCCCGCGCCTCGAACAACCGCTTCCCCTGCCTCCTCCTGATCCGGGAGGACTGATTCATGTCACGACTCGTCCACCGCGCCCCACGCGCGGCCGCTCTCGCGCTCGCGTGCGCGTCCTGCCTCTCGTGCGTGTCGCGCGCGGGGGGCGATCTCCTGCTCAACGAGATCCTCTACGACCCGCTGGGCCCCGACGAGCAGCACGAGTTCGTCGAGCTCTGGAATCCCGACTCCACGGTGGTTCCGCTCGAAGGCGTGGCCCTGGAGGCCGGGGACGGGGCCCGCCCCGATTCCTGGACCGTCGTTTGGCGCGGCGGTGCCGGGGGCGTCGCGGCGCCCGGAGTCGCGTTTCTCGTCGCCGGCGATGCGCTGCTCGGAGCGCTGCAAAACGGGCCGGACGCGGTGCGGCTCGTGCGGAACGGCGCTGTGCTCGATCTCCTGGGCTATGGCGACCTCGCGGCGCCCGCGCTCTACGAGGGCGCCCCCGCGCCGGACGCCGGATCGGGGCAGAGCCTGGCGCGCGTGCGGGACGGCGCGGATACCGGCGTCAACCGGGACGACTGGGCCGTCGAGAGCGAGCCGACGCCGGGCGCCGCGAATCATCCCGACGTGAGGCTTCGCATTTCCCGCTCCGGCGCCGTCACCACGCCGGAGGTCGCGTGGCCAGGCGAGGAGGTCGAGCTTCGCGCCTGGGTCAGGAACTCGGGAAGGCTTCCGATCGGCGAAGGCAAGTGGGCGGCGCGAGCGGAAGTCCGCGATGCCGCGGATACGGTTTGGTCTTTGGTGGCATCGGTTCGTGGTGCCCTGGTCCTGCCCGCGGAGAGCGTGTCGGTCGCGCTCTCCTTCCCGGCGCCTCCGCCAGGAGCACATACCGCGCGGGTTCGCCTCGGCGATGCCGGTGGGTCGGCCGGCGGGCCGCTTGAGGGCGCGGCCATCACCGACACGGCGGCGGTGGCGCTCCGCACGGTCGCGGGCCCCGCGATCGTCAGTGAAATCGCCTTCCGCGATGCCGGTGCCGGAGAGTGGATCGAGATCTGGTTTCGCGACCGGGTCGAGGACGTCGGGGCGATCTCGATCGCCGACGCGGCGAGCGGCCCGCGGCCCATCGACCGCGGTCCCTTGCCGCGAGCCGTCGATTCGGGCTCCTTCCTCGTGGTCGCGAAGGATCCCGCATTGGTGCGCGCGTCGTTCGGCCTCGCCGACAGCTTGGTTGTCGGCGTGATCGGGGGCTGGCCCTCGCTCAACGACGCCGGGACGGACGGGGCGCCCGCCGACCGAGTGCGTTTGCTCGACGCGGATGGGACGCCGTGCGACGCCGTTCCGTATCGCGGCGAATCGAGCGCCCGGGGCGGAAGCTTGGAGCGGCTCTCCGTCGACCTCCCCAGCGACGCGGCCGGAACGTGGGCCGAATCGGTCGACCCAGGCCGAGGCACTCCCGGACGCGATAATTCGATGAAGGCGCCCGGCTCGGTGGCGGCGGCGCGGGGCGCGCTCTTGGTCGCGGGCGCCCGCGTTCTCCGCCGCCGCGAAGGCGAAGCGCGGCCCGTGGTCCTTCGATTGACCGCCGCGGCGCGAGGACGGCGGCTCACGGTGCGCGTTCACGATCTCCTGGGCCGCCCGCTCCGCACATTGGTGGAAGGCCAGCGGTTCGATTCCGAGGGGGCCTTCCTCTGGGACGGACGCGACGATCACGGCGCGCCGGTCCCACCCGGCCTCTACGTGATCCGCGCCGACGCGTTGCCGGAGGAGGGCGCCGCCGCGCGGGCAACGAGCGTTCCGATGGCGGTGGCGCGATGACGCTCATAGGGATATCGCTCCTTCGCGTCATCGCCGCGGTCCTGATGGTGTTCGCGGCATTCGTCGCGGGCCCCGCCATGCCCGCGCGGGCGGCGTTCGAGCTTCGCGATGCGTCGCCCGCGGCGCTTGGGGCCGTGTCGATCGATCTGGATTCCCAATCGCTGTTCGACGAGGCGGAGCCGGGTCGCGGTGGGATCCGGTTGGGAGCGAGCCACGCCTCGCTCTACCAGGTCGATGGCCTCGTCCAGGACCGGGCCTGGGCCGCAATCGAGGGGCGCAGGGGCTCGGTCTCGCTCGCCTGCGCGAGGGTGGGAGTGCCGGGGACCACGGAATCGAGCGCGCGCCTCACGCTCCGAGAGTCGGGGGCGAGATTGGTCGGGCTCGAGCTCAACGCCGAGCGCCTCGACTTGGCGCTCGACGGAGAGCCGCACGAAGGGGGCTGGGCGTTCGGGGGCGCGGCGCGGGCGCGCGTCTCCCTGCCGCAGCTCGACCTCGAGGTTGCCGTTGCCGCGGACCGGGTCCTCCGGAGCGCCGGTCTCGATCGCCTCGGCGTCCCTCCCTCCGTCCCGTTCTCCATCCGGCTCCGCACGGGAGGCGCCGCCGCGGCCTGGGTGGACCGCTGGGACGGAACCGGTCGGCGAAGCCCCAGGCTCGTCCTCGACCTGCCTGTGGGCGGGGCCGCGAGGCTCCGGCTGGGACGGGGCGAGGCTCCCGGGAGGATCGGCGCGGCCCTTGCCATCCGATGGCGTCGCATCGAGGTATCCGCGGGCCGCATGGACCAGTCCGCCGGCGGCGTGATCACGGGCGCGGCGCTCGGCATGGCCCCTCCCGCCGCATTCGGGAGCCGGTAAAGCGATGCGGAGAATCGGAAACGCATTTGATATCATGCGGCTGCGGGGTGTCGCGGCATCCGTTTCGGCGCGCCTCTGCTGCGCCCTGGGCCTTGCTGTCTCGGCGCTTGGCCTGGCCCCGGCCGGGGGCCTAGCCGAGACCTACTGGCTCCCGATCCCCGTCGAGGAGATCGAGGCTCCCGAGGCGCTCGACGACGCGCCGGGACAAGCGTCCGGCTTCTTGATGCGGGCGACCGTCCGGGACGGGGTGGCGACGATACATCGCGTGGCGGCCGCGCGATCCGGACGATCGCGCCTCGTGGAGCTCTCGCTCTTGGGAGAGGGCGCCGCGGCCCACGCGGGCACGCTCGCGATCCGAGGCGCACATTCGGGGCCGGATCTCGTCGCCGGGCGCGTGAAGGTGAGCGGCTCGGGGTCGCTCTTTCTGGAGGCCGTGGGTCTCTCGAGGCGCACGTCGCGCGTCCCGAGAGTCAATACGGCTCCGCCGAGACTCGAGGCGCCGACGAGCGCGACATCGCCCTCGATCGAGGGGATCGGCTTCGGCCGCTCTTCTGAACCGGGCACCAAGCTCCCCGGCATCTGGGTTGTCGCGGGGAGACGCTTCGAGGATGGCGCGCGGATCGCGTCCCTGGGCATGGGCCACGCGCTCGGCCAAGGATCGTGGAGCGTCGCCGCCGGAACGATCGGCCGCGCCGCCACGGGAGCGATCGCGGCGGAGGTCCGATCCGCCGGGACCGCCGCGGCTGGGGAAGCGGCCATCACGCCCGGAGGCGTCGCGACGCTCCTATCGGCGGAGAGCGCCGCGGGCCCGCTGCGAGTAAGCGGCCGCTGGCGGTATCGCGCCGCGGAAACACGGCATGGGGCGTGCGAGCTGAGCGTCGAAGGGGGCCCACGAGCCGCGCGGGCGAGAATCCACGCAAGCGGCGGGCCCTCGGGCCCGAGCGGGGCGATCGGGCGCATCGAGCTGGAGTGCCGGCTCGGCGCGCGCGGGCTCGGCCCGATCACGATCCGCGCGGGGAGAAGCCGGACGGACGGTTTTTCCACGGCTTCGGGCGCGACGGTCCGGACAGAACGGTACGCGGTCCTCGACGCCTCGATCGCGCGATTCGCGGGCCGGGGCCTCTCGCTCCTCGCGACCCGCCGCGAGCGTGAGACCGCGGAAGGCATCCGTCTGGGCTCGAGTCTCGGCGGCCGCGTCGATCTGACCTGGCGGCGCCGGGGGAGGCTCGAGGTGTTCGTCGAGGCCGCGCGTGCGGACCAAGGCGGCGCGGCGTGGGGGAGCGGCCTCTTCGCGGGCGGTTCGACCGCGCTCCGATCCCGCACGCGGCCGGGAGTGGCCGCCTCCGCGCGAGGAGCGCTGCGTCTAGGCCGGTGGCAGCTCGGCGGCTTGGTCGAAGGACGGGAAGATGAGCGCGGGCGGCAGGCTTCCGCCGCCACGATCTGGATTCAACGAGCGATGCCTGCGATCGCGCCCTGAGGCGCGGGGCGGCGACGCGACGAAACAACGGGGGTGAATCGAATGCGCTACGCGGATCGCATGAGGGATCTCGGCACCGAAACCGCCTTCGAGGTGCTCGCGAAGGCGAGAGCCCTCGAGGCGAAGGGGCGCACGATCGTGCATCTAGAGATCGGGGAGCCAGACTTCGACACGCCCGCCAACATCCGGGCAGCCGCGGCGCGCGCCCTCGAAGGCGGCTTTACCCACTACGGCCCCTCGGCCGGTCTTCCCGAGGTGCGCGAGGCGATCGCCGCCTTCATCTCGAAGGATCGCGGTCTTCCGACGGCGCCCGATCAGGTCGTTGTGACCCCGGGCGGAAAGCCGGTCTTAACCTTCGCCGTCCTCGCCTGCGTCAATCCGGGCGACGAGGTGATCGTCCCGAATCCGGGCTTTCCGATCTACGAATCGGCGGTCCGTTTCGCGGGCGGAAAGCCGGTTTCCCTGGCGCTCCGCGAGGATCGCGGCTTCCGTTTCGGCGCGGCCGACATCGAGCCGCTCCTGACGCCGCGCACGCGCATGTTGATCCTGAACTCCCCGCACAACCCGACCGGATCGGTCCTGGCGCCGCGCGATCTCGACGACATCGCTTCCCTCATCAGGAATCGCGAGATCTTCGTGCTCTCGGACGAGATCTACGGAAAGATCCTTTACGAGGGAACGCACGAGACGATCGCCACGCGGCCGGATGTGGCGGAGCGGACGATCCTCCTCGACGGTTTCTCCAAGACCTACGCCATGACGGGCTGGAGGCTGGGCTACGGCGTGATGAACGCCACCCTCGCCAAGCACGTCGCGCGCCTCGCGACGAACGTCTACTCGTGCGCGACCTCGTTCGTCCAGCGCGCGGCCCCGGAGGCTCTCAATGGCCCGCAGGACGAAGTGCGTGCCATGGTGGCCGAGTTCCGTCGCCGCCGCGATGTCATCGTCGACGGATTGAACGCGATCCCCGGCGTGCGATGCGCGAAGCCGGCCGGCGCGTTCTACGTGTTTCCCAACGTCACTGGCCTGGGCATGAAGAGCGCCGATCTGGAGCAGGCGCTCTTGAACGACGCCGGGGTCGCCGTTCTCTCGGGCACGGCGTTCGGCTCCCAGGGCGAGGGCTACCTGCGCTTCTCCTACGCCAACTCGATCGAGAACATCCGCGAGGGGATCCGCCGGTTCGAGGCCTTCGCCCAGAGCCACGTCAAAGCGGCCCGCTGAGTCGGTTGAGCGGTCTCCCGAAGAGCATCCTCATCACCCTCGGCGGCAACGCCATTCTGCCCGCGCGCGGCACGGGCACGTTCGACGAGCAGTCCGCGATCACGCGGCTGACCATGCAGCCGATCGCTGAGCTGATCCGCGACGGCGTGCAGGTGGTGTTGAGCCACGGCAACGGGCCGATCGTCGGGAACATCCTGATCCGGAACGAGGCCGCGCGCGATCAGATCCCCCCGATGCCGCTCGACGTCTGCGGCGCCGACTCCCAGGGCGGGATCGGATTCATGATGCAGCAGGCGCTTCAGAACGAGCTCCGGCGCGTGTCCGTCGACCGGACCGTCGTGACCCTGGTCACGCAGGTCGTCGTCGACGAGCGCGATCCGGCGTTCCGGCGCCCGACCAAGCCGATCGGGCCCTTTTACTCGCAGGACCGGGCGCGCCTCCTCGCGAAGGAGAAGGGATGGACGGTCGTGGAAGACGCCGGCCGCGGCTGGCGGCGCGTCGTTGCATCGCCGCGGCCGCTCGAGGTCGTGGAGATCGCCGCGATCCGAAAGCTCGTGGCGGACGGCGTGATCGCGATCGCCGCGGGCGGGGGCGGAATCCCGGTCGCGCGGCAGTGGGACGGCTCCCTCCACGGCGTCGAGGCTGTGATCGACAAGGATCTCGCGTCGAGCCTCCTGGCGCGGCTCCTCGGCTGCGAGATGCTCTGCATCGTGACCGGGGTCGATCGCGTGGCGCTGAATTACGGCAAGCCCGATCAGCGCGATCTGGATTGCGCGACGGCCGAGGAGCTTTCGCGGTATGCTGCCGAGGGTCACTTCCCCTCGGGGAGCATGGGACCCAAGATCCAAGCTGCGATTGAGTTCGTTCGAGGGGGCGGACGCGAAGTCGTGATCACCTCGCCGGCGAAAGTTCTGGAGGCGCTCCAAGGGAAGGGCGGGACTCGAATCCGAAGGGAGTAGCACGCGGGAAGCGCCGCGATCGGCGCGGGCTGTGGGAGCAGCGGGAGTGCGGGCGCGGGAGGACTCGGGTGGGCGACAAGGACGTCGGTCTCAAGGTAAAGGGGATCTCGATCGCGGACGGGGAACCCCCGGCCGTTGATGATCTGACCTTCTCGGTCGCTCGCGGCTCGCTCCACATGATCCTCGGCGAGCGCGGCACCGGAAAGACGGCTCTCTTGGAGGCGCTCGCCGGACGGCGGCCCCTCGACGAAGGGTCGATCGATTCCGGGGGCGCGGCGGCCCTCGTCTCAGGTTCGACCACACCCGCCCACATTCGGGTGCTCGATCGGCTGCTCCTCCACCGGCAGTCGCGGTACCTCGGGATGGGAATCCACTGGAAGCGGGCGCGACGGGAAGCGCGCGAGCTGGCGGCGCGGTTCGGGTTGGAGGCGATCCTCGACGTGCCTGTCGAGGCGCTCCGGCCCCTCGAGCGCCGGCTCCTCGAGCTCGCGGCGGCCTCGGTCGAATCGCCCGGACTCTTGCTGCTCGACGAGCCTACCTCCGATCTCGGGCCGCATGAAGCGCGGCAGTTTCTCGCGGGGGTCAAGTCCGTCGCCTCCGAGCAGAAGATCCCGGCGGTCTTCACCAGCACCTGGCCGCGCGACGCCTACCCTGAGGCGGAAGGCGTGACGATTCTCTGGCGCGGGGCCGCGCCAGCGACGGTGACGACGCGCGAGTGCAGCGAGGGAGCGCTCGTCGAGCGCTGGACGGGCGGCGTCGGAATTCGCAGGGCACCGACCGGTCCCCATCTGCCGGGCGACCCGCTCCTTCGCGCGGAAGGATTGGTATCGCAAGGGCGCGGGCGCGAGACCTCCCTGGCCGGGCTCGATTTCGAGGTCAAATCGGGCGAGGTGCTTGCGGTGGTCGGCGCTCCGGCGGACGGGCTCACCTTGCTCCACGACGCCCTCCTCGGAAGCAGGATCCCGGAGCGCGGAACGATGCAGTTCCTGGGCAAGGAAATGACCCGCTCGTCCCGGCGCCACCGCGTGGAATCGGGGATCAGCTTCGTCAACCCGCCCCACTCGCGCGACCAGGCGATCGCAGAATTCACGATCGAGGAGAACCTGATTCTGGGCCAGACCGGCGGGCCGCCCTTCGCGCGCGGTGGATTCCTACGCCCGGAATCGATCCGAGGGAACGCGGTCCGGACGCTCCGGGACTTCGAGATCCCCGGCGCGTCGCCGGGCGATCGCTTCCGGGACCTGAGCCAGGGCGACCGGCAGCGGATCATCGTCGCCCGTGAGGTGATTCGAAATCCTGTCCTCCTCGTCGTGCGTTCCCCCGCGCAGGGGTTGTCGCTGGCCGCGCAGGAGTACGTGAGGCGGGCGCTGGTCCTCCAGTGCGAGCGGGGGAGCGGCCTCCTCTGGCTCACGGAGGAGCCTGAAGAAGCGATGCGCGTCGCCGATCGTCTGGCCGTGCTCGCCGCGGGGCGCTTCGTGTGGATTCCCGTTACCGAGACGCTGACGCGCGAGATGATCATCGACGAGATGTCGGGGGCCGCGGCGTGATTCCGGGGCGCTGCCGCGGCGGGGTCTGGCCGATCGTCGCGAATGTCCTCGTCCTCGCCGCCCTCGTCGTCGGCACGCAACTCCTGTCGAGAGAGCTCGGGGCCGCGCCGGCCTCGGCGTCCACCGCGCCCTGGAGCGGAGACGTCATTCTCGTCGCCTCGGGGCTCCTCTTCCTGGGTCTGGCGTTTCTCCTCCCGCTCCACGCCGGGCTCCTCAATCTCGCGATCCACGCCCAGTTTCTCGCGGGCTTCGCCGCGGGGTCGCTGATTCCGCGCTACCTCGATCTCCCGCCAGGCGGCGAGGCGCCGCTCGCGCTGGCCGTGGGGGCTCTCGCCGGGGCCGCGGTGGGCGTCATCGTTGCGTGGCTCAAGAGACGGTTCGCGATCCACGAGATCCTGAGCGGCCTTCTTCTCGGCGCCGCGATGATGTTCGTGCCCCGCGGCGCGGGAGTGGGGCCGGTGGCCCCGCCGGCGCTGACGATCGGGCTGGGCTCCCTCACAGGCGCTCTGCCGTGGGCAGCCGGCCTGAAGCTCCCTCCAAACCTCGTTCTTGCGTTCGGGATCCTGCTCCTCGCGCTCGGGTTGATCCTCGGGTTCCTCGCCGCCCACTTCCTGCGGGTGTCGGTACGGGGTTTCGATCTCCGCGCCGTCGGCTCGAACCCGCTGGCCGCCGTCGCGTCCGGCGTCGACGTGGATGGAGTGCAGTCATCGATGATGGTGCTGGGCGGCGCGTGCGCGGGACTGACGGGGGCGCTCCAGCTCTGGTCCCAGCCCGCCGTCGCGCTCGAGCGCTGGCCGTTTCCCTTGGGATTCGCAGGCATGGCGATCGTGTTCCTGGGCGCCGGTTATTTGCGCGGTGCTTTGCTGGTCGCGCTCGCCCTCGCGGTCTGGCTCAACTTGCCCGGCTCGAACGAAGTGCTCGGAAGCCCCGAATGGGGCGCCGCGATTACGCTGCTCCTGGTTCTCCCGTCGCTCTGGGTCCTGCCTCGGCTTCTCCCCGACCAGGGCGCGCCGCGCGCGATCTGGCGCACGCGACATCGCGAGTCGATTTAGGACGCGGCGCCGTCCCCTGAAGTTTCGTCACCCCGACTAGCTGGATTCGTTCTCCCCCGAAAACAGGGTTCCCCCGACGTCACCGGTACTCCTGAAAGGAGAAGGTCATGGGACGTTCGTGGGAAATCGTGGTTTGGCTTCTTGTGTTCGCGGCGGCGGCTGCGGTGGTGATCGGAATCGTTCGAAGTGAGGCTGCCGTGACGGCGGATGATCTGAGATTGAGCGAAATACTCGCAGGCCCCGCGCGCGACTGGGACGGCGACGGGGTGTTCGATTCCCGAAAGGACGAGTGGCTCGAGCTTCAGAATTACGGCGCGGCCGCAGTCGACCTGAGCGCCTATCGGGTCTCGGACGCCGACTCCACGATCCGCTTCGCCTTCTCGGGTTCCCTCGCGCCCGGCGCCGTGGTGCTCGTCACCGGCCGGCAGGCGGAGGATTGGCAGCGCTCGGTCGGCCGCACCGTGAGCGGCCTCAGTCTCAACAACGCCGGCGATACGGTGATTTTGTTTCGGATCGACGCGACCGACACGACCGCGGTCGACACCAAGACGTACAACAGCATCGAGGGCGCGAGCGACCGGTCGACCGGCCGATTCGGGGCCGGCGGGACCGTCTGGACGTTGTTCGATGGGCTCAACAAGTACACGGGATCGGGCCAGCCGCGAGGGACAGGCTGCCTGCCGACCCCGGCGAGTGAAAACGGATGCCCCACGCCGGTCAGCACCACGACGTGGGGCAAGATCAAAGCGCGATTTCGGTGATGCGAGGGGTGCGCGGGGCGTCGCGCGCGGCACGCCCCGCGTCCCACGACGATTTACCGGGCGCCCGCCACCTGCTTCATGAACTCTTCCTGGCCCTTCTTCATCTCTTCGGGCGTGACGTCCTTGACGTGCGATGCGATGTTCCAGCCGTAGCCGAACGGGTCCGTGATGTGGCCCATGCGGTCGCCCCAGAACATGTCCGTCACCGGCATCATCGGCTTCGCGCCCGCCGCCACGGCCTTCTTGTATGCCGCGTCGGCGTCCTCGAAGTAGAGGTAGAAGGTGACCGGCGTGGCGCCGATCGTCTCGGCGGAGCGTTGGCCCATGACCTCGTCCGAGAGCATCACGATCGAGCTGCCGATCTGGATCTCCGCGTGCATGATCTTTCCGTCGGGCCCGAGGGCGCGCGCCCGCTCCGTAGCGCCGAACGCCTTCTTGTAGAACTCGATCGCCTTCGGGGCATCTCGGAAGATCATGGATGCCGTGACGGTTGTGTAGCCCTTGGGGATTGGATCTGGCTTTGCCATCTTCGTTCTCCTCCTCCACCGGTTGGGGGTTTGGGGGACCAATGGTGGCACACCCCGGCCCGTGTTGGAAGTTCCGACCGCACCGAGTCGACTGCACCGCGCCGCGTTGACGGGGTAGGACGTCGAGCGTAGAGTCTCGGCCTCTTGCCCGCGCCAGGCATCCATTTCCGCGAGAGCCATGAAGACTAAGACCGACACCGGCTACAACGACAGGCTCTTCGCTTCCGGGTTCCGGAAACGCCTCCACCTGGCGAGATTTCTCTGGCTTCATCGAAAGCTGAAAGAGCTGGGGTGCCCCTGCACCCGGGTCGTGGAGCTGGGGTGCTTCGACGGCAAG